>NZ_CEXQBZ010000133.1:0-26322 GCF_982712965.1 Neisseria flava
TAATGTATATTTGCTCATAAAAAAACTGCACCTTGTGAGTTGGAGGGGATGTGTCCAACTTTTGGGGTGCAGTTCAATCCTATTCCCAGTTTCAGACGACCTTTTCATTCTCCCTTACTCAATGCTGTTATAATTCGTAAATCAAGTAAAACAACGACTTCAAAAGGAAAAATATGACGCTTAAGCCCCCCGTCCGAATCGCCGTTACCGGCGCCGCAGGCCAAATTGCCTATGCTACCCTGTTCCGTATCGCCGGCGGCATTATGCTCGGACGCGACCAACCCGTTATCTTGCAACTGCTCGACCTGCCTCAGGCGCAGCAGGCATTGCGCGGCGTGATCATGGAAATGCAGGATTGCGCTTTCCCGCTCCTTGACGACATCTTCGCGACAGACGACCCCGAAGTTGCCTTCAAAGATGCCGACATCGCTTTGTTGATTGGTGCGCGTCCGCGTACTAAAGGCATGGAACGCGCCGACCTGTTGCATGCCAATGCCGAAATTTTCAAAGTACAAGGCGCGGCGTTGAACAAAGTTGCAAACCGCAACGTTAAAGTCCTCGTTGTTGGCAACCCCGCCAACACCAACGCCTACATCGCGATGAAATCCGCGCCCGACATCCCTCCGGAGAACTTCACCGCCCTGATGCGTCTCGACCATCACCGCGCCGTCAGCCAAGTCGCCGAGAAAATCAACCGCCCGATTCCTTCCATCGAGCAAATGTGCGTCTGGGGCAACCACAGCCCGACTATGTACGCCGACTACCGCTATGCCACCAGCAACGGCGAGTCCGTACAAGACATGATTACCGAACCCGATTGGAACACCGAAGTCTTCATGCCGAAAATCGCCGGACGCGGTGCCGCCATCATCGCCGCGCGCGGTTCGTCGTCCGCCGCCTCCGCCGCGAACGCCGCCATCTACCACCTGCGCGACTGGCTGCTCGGTAGCAGCGGCAAATGGATCACAATGGGCGTTCCCTCCGACGGCTCTTACGGCATTCCCGAAGGTTTGGTTTTCGGTTTCCCCGTCATTTGCGACGAAGGCAGCTACCGCATCGTCCAAGGCTTGGATTTATCGGATGAGTTCAGCCGCCAACGCATCGCCGCGACACTGGCAGAGCTGGAAGAAGAACGCGCCGCCATACAAGATATGCTTTAAAAGATCGAGGTCGTCTGAAAACCGGTTTTCAGACGACCTCGACTGACATGAATACCACGGAGTCCCTATGACCACATTGGCCAACAAAAAACTCGCCGTCCTCATCGACGCCGACAACGCCCCCGCCGACATCATCGACCGCCTGCTCGAAGAAGTTGCCAAATACGGCATCGCCAGCGTCAAACGCATCTACGGCGACTGGAGCCACGGTCTTTCCAAATGGAAAGCCGCCCTCCTGCCCCATGCCATTATCCCCGTCCAACAATTCGCCTACACCAAAGGCAAAAACGCCACCGATATGGCGCTGGTCATCGATGCGATGGACTTACTGTACAGCGGCAACTTCGACGGCTTCTGCATCGTATCCAGCGATTCCGACTTCACCCGCCTGGCCAGCCGCCTGCGAGAAAGCGGCCTGACCGTATACGGCTTCGGAGAAAAGAAAACGCCCGAAGCCTTCCGCAAAGCCTGCGACAAATTCATCTACACCGAAATCTTCCGTCCCGAAAAACAACGCCAAGAAAAAGAGAAGAACAACGGTAAAAACAACCCCGCCGCCGCCCCTGATGCGCTGTCCCTGCTCAAACGCGCCGTGCGCGAAAACGCCGACGACCTCGGCTGGGCAAACCTCGGCCCCATCGGCAGCTACATCAGCAAAATCAATCCCGATTTCGACTCAAGGCTGTATGGCTACGGCAAACTCTCCGACCTCATCAAATCCTTCGACATCTTCGAACACCGCACCGACAACAACCAACTCCAAGTCCGCCGCCGCAAATCCGCCGACAAGCCGACAGAGAGGTCGTCTGAAAACCCGGTGGCAACCCATCAAGCAGAAGAAACCGTTTCAGACGACCCCAACGCCGCGCAAAAACGCAAAACGCGCGGCAAAAAAACCAACCCAGCCAAGAACGAAAACACCGCGCCAAGCCCAACGGCAGATACCGCACAACCGACACCTGCCAAACCCGAACCCGCCGCCAAAAGCAGCAAATTGCCTGTAACCCGCGTTATCCCCGCCGTACAGCAGGCAGTCGACACCCACGCCGACGAACAAGGCTGGGCGCGCTTGAGCGACGTATCGAAGCAACTGACCGCAGAAGGTACCGACCCGCAGCAATACGGCTTTGAAACCATACGCCACCTTATCCACGCCATCTTCGCCGACTGGCTGGAAATCAAAAAAGCCGGCCGCGGCGAACGCCTGCGCATCAACAAACGCTTTACCGCCAAAGGTTAAGCCATATGTTTGAAGGCGAAAGACAATCTGCCGCCCAATCTAAAAAGGTCGTCTGAATTTTTCAGACGACCTTTAATGTTAAAATGTCCTCTGTTTGCCACATACACCGTTTTTCATGAATATTCTCGAAGCCTTATTATTATTGTGTCTGCTGATTGTCATCAGCGCATTTGTTTCCTGTTCCGAACTCGCGCTCGCCTCGGCGCGCAAAATCAAATTGCAAGTGATGGCGAAAGACGGCGGAGACACGCGCGCGCTGGATGTGCTCAATATGCAGCAGCAGCCGGGCAGCTTCATCACCGTCGTCCAAATCGGTTTGAACGCCGTCGCCATTCTCGCCGGTATCGTCGGCGAAGCGGCGGTGCGCCCTTATTTCGGTAGTTTGTTGGCAGACGCGGGCAGTTGGGGCAGTACCGCCGCGTCGCTGCTGACGTTCGCGCTGGTAACAGGCAGCTTCATCCTGATTGCCGACCTGATGCCCAAGCGCATAGCGATGACCCATCCCGAAGCGGTGGCGGTGCGCATCGTGCGTCCGATGATGTTTTTGATTTTTATCTTAAAACCCGTCGTTTGGATTTTCGACGGAATGGCAAACGCGATATTCAAACTCTTCAAAATTTCCACCGTCCGTCAAGAACAGCTGACCTCGGAAGACATTTACGCCGTCGTCGATGCGGGCGCACAGGCTGGTGTGTTGAAAGAGCAGGAACACTACCTGATTGAAAATATCTTCGACATGCAGGCGCGCACGGTAACTTCCACAATGAGCACGCGCGAATACATCGCCTATTTCGATAAAAACGACGACAGCGATACCGTGTTGGCAATCATGTCGGAAAAACCGCACAACAAATTCTTGGTGTGCGACGGCGATTTGGAACGCGTCATCGGCTACATCGAATCGCACACGCTCTTAACATTGTTTTTAAAAGAAAAAGACGTCCGCCTGACCGACAAGCGCGTGCTGCGCAAAGCTTTGTTTATTCCCGACACGCTGTCGCTTTACGATGTCTTGGAAACCTTCAAAACCTCCGGCGAAGACTTTGCCGTGGTAGTGAACGAATACGCGCTGGTGGTCGGCGTGGTAACGTTGAAAGACGTGATGAGCATCGTCATGGGCGAGCTGGTCAATACCGAAGAAGAGCCGCAAATTATCCGCCGCACCGAAGACACTTGGCTGGTGGACGGCGCGACCCCGCTCGCCGACGTCATGCGCGCGTTGGATATCGTAGAATTTCCCAATTCGGAAAACTACGAAACCATCGCCGGTTTTATGATGTATTCCCTGCGCAAAATCCCGAAACGCACTGATTTTTTGGTTTATGCGGGCTATAAATTTGAAATCATCGACACCGAAAATCTGAAAATTGACCAGCTTTTGGTGTCCAAACAGGGGGAGGACGTAGTCAGCCGGTAAATTGCAAAAAGCTTTTTTCTGATATGACGTTATAGTGGATTAGATTTAAATCAGGACAAGGCGACGAAGCCGCAGACAGTACAGATAGTACGGCAAGGCAAGGCAACGCCGTACTGGTTTATAGTTAATCCACTATACCTAATCTATTGTCTTAAATATCTGAGATAACGAAAGGTCGTCTGAAAATCAGTTTTTCAGACGACCTTTTATTTTAAAACTTCAAACCAATGTCGATTATCCGATTTATCCGCAATTCGCGGTTTTCAGACAACCTTTAGTTCTAAAAAGGTCGTCTGAAACGCTGGTGCTGCTTTATTAATGCAGATTTCTAAACTGCTCGAGGAAGGCGGGAATACCGGGCAGCATGCCGACTGCGCCCATTGCTGCGCAGAGAATGACAAAGCCGACGGTAGGTACGACGACGCGACCCATAAACCCGAGTTCCGCGCTGCGTTCTTTGCATCCGATCAAGCCCAAGTTATCCAACAGCATGGTCAGCGACCAGCCGAAAACGGGGTTGACCAGTGCAGAGGAGAAGACAACGATGGCGGCAGACTGAGTGGTTTTACCCTTGCGCGTCATTTCCATGCCTGCTTCCAAAAGCGGAACATAGACGCCGACAATCAGCGCAACGCTCAATACGGGCTGCCAAATCGCCAAATCCATGGGATAGCCCCAGACGGAGGCGATGATGCAGAACAAGGCGGTCAGTATCGCACCTGCGGGAATCGGTCGTTTGGCAATGGAAGCGGGAACGATGTAAGTTCCCCATGAAGAGGTAAAGTTCGCGCCGCCCAATACCGAGCCTGCGACTTGGCGGACGGAACAGGTGAACATAGTGTCGTCGATGTTCATCAAGGCTTTTTCGGAACGCTCCGGGTAGCTGATCTTTTGGAACACTTGATGCCCTAAGAAATCAGGCGACCACATGGCGACGGCGAGTACGGCAAAGGGGAATACGACCAAAAAGCTGTCCATCGTCGGCAAACCCATCATCCAGCCGGTATTTTCACCCCACCAGTAGGCAGGACTCATGGGCGGCAGGCCAGGAGCGGTTTGGAAGGAAAACGGCGCACCCAAAAGATAGGCGGTAAAGCCTGCCAGCACGCAGCCCAAT
This sequence comes from Neisseria flava, assembly GCF_982712965.1. Classification (NCBI taxonomy): domain Bacteria; kingdom Pseudomonadati; phylum Pseudomonadota; class Betaproteobacteria; order Neisseriales; family Neisseriaceae; genus Neisseria; species Neisseria flava. Next base: position 4,935 of record NZ_CEXQBZ010000133.1, read on the forward strand.
GGGACGGCAAGCCAACGCTTGCGCCAATGTTCCAGCAGCGCATAGAGCAGGATAGTGCCGATTATCACGATGAAGGCGATGTAGCTTTTGTCAAAACCGCCTGCCCATTCAAAGAGTTTTTTAACCTGTCCGGTCGTACCGACGAAGCCCAGATACAGCAGCAGCCCGCCGCATACGCCGTTGCTCGTCAGTTTCGCCATCAGGCTGCCGCCTTTGGTAATGCCCAACAAGAAACCGAACACACCAATCAACAAGCCGAAAGCCAGCGGATGCCCGCCTGCGGCAACGACGACGGGAATCAGCGGAATCAACGGCCCGTGTGTACCGGGTAAGTTGGAAGTGGGCAGAAAGAGGCCGGAAAGCAGCAGGATGAAGACGGATGCAATCAGCAGCTCGTAACGGACGTTTTGCGGTAGAAAGGTGTCGGGCAGCCCCAACGGCACTGCAAACGCCGCCGCCACTGCGCTGACCATTACTACCTTACCAATCGTTCCTGCCACGGCAGGAATCAGGTCTTCAGGTTCGAAGCGGTAATCGCGAAACGGCAGATTGAGCCGCCAGCGTTTGGGCTGCATGATTTGCAGCTCGTGTTCCAAATACGCCTCACGGCTTTCAAAGTCCGACGACGGCTTGTGCATACCGGAATATGGTGTGTCGTAGTTCATAATTTCTCCTTTGGTTGACTTGTTTTTGGTTTTGTCGGCAATCGCCGTCCGACTTTTTATATCCGCTCCGAAAGCGGCTATACACGGCAAAGCCGGTAGTCGGGATCGGGCTGTATTGTCAACAATTTAGTGTTTGGATACTAACACACAAATTATCCGGTATAAGTAAAAATTTTCGTTTTAGTATGAATAAGTTGGAAAAACAACAAAAAAGTTGCCTGAAACTTCAGACGACCTTTGTTTTGAAATTTTTAATCCTCCAAACAGATACAAAGGGGGAAGAGTCATTCCTCTCGGTAAAATGACAGGTTTATTTTTAGGTATTTGGATTTTGAAGGAGGATTATTATTCGCTGTTTCCAAGGATTTCCCCATGTTTTTCGCTCCTGAAAACAACAGCAGTTTGAACCAAACAGAAACACGTTATAATATAATCCTTTCCATTCAGAATTTTAAGGTCGTCTGAAAGCCTTTATGAAACACGCAATCAAACAAAAAATCCTCGAACAGGCACGCCGTGACGGCGTACAGGTAACCGCTTTGCGCGAGCAGGTGCTCGATATCGTTTTGCAGCAAAGCGGCGTGATTAAAGCCTACAACGTCTTGTCGCAGATGCAGCAGCAAAGCGAGGGCGTGGTTGCGCCGCCGACGGCCTACCGCGCCCTTGATTTTTGGGCGGAGCAGGGCGTTTTGCACAAAGTGGCGGCGGTCAACGGCTATATTTTGTGCAGCCATGCGCAGCACGAGTGCGACGACCATTGCCACGACCACGAAGAAGCTGAAGCGCACCACAGCGCGTTTATTTTGGTCTGCACCGAATGCGGCACGGCGGACGAGCAAACCCTGAGCCACGAATGGGCGGCACTGTGCGCAGGCGTTGCCGAAAGCGGCTTTGCGCTGAAAGAAGAACACGTTGTTTTAACTGGAATCTGTAAAAAATGTCAGAAGTGAAAAAAACTAAAGTCCACCTGATTTCAGGTTTTCTGGGAACAGGCAAAACCACCGCACTCAAAAGCCTGATGGAACAAAAAGACCCGAACGAAAAATGGGTCATCATCGTCAACGAGTTTGGCGAAATCGGCATTGACGGAGCGGTATTGAGCGACAACGGCATCCCCGTGGCAGAAATTGCCGGCGGCTGTTTGTGTTGCACCGCCGGCCCGCAAATGGGCGTAACCGTACAGAAAATGCTGCGCGATGCCAAACCCGACCGCCTGATGATTGAGGCAAGCGGACTGGCGCACGCCGCCAGCGTCATCGACGAATTGAAAGCCAAACCGCTGGACAGCCTTTTGGAAATCGGCGCTGTCTTTACCGTCGTCGATCCGCGCCAGTTCATCAACCCCGATTACGCGCAGCAGGCATTGTATAAAGACCAAATCGGCATCTGCGACGTATTGGTCGCCAGCAAAACCGATTTATGTACCCCAGAACAGCTTGCCGAATTTCACGACAAAGCGGCAAAACTGTTCCCGCCCAAAGCCAAAGTGGTTGAAGTCCAAAACGCACAACTCGACATCCAATGGCTGGACATTCCCGTTATCGAAAAATCACGCTACCGCCTCAAAGCCCTGCCGGACAACACCATGGGCTTCCAGTCGCAAGGTTTCACTTTCCCCGCCGGACGCGATTTTGACGGCGAAAAGCTGACCAACTTCTTCAACGACCTGCCCAAATTCACAGACGACCTCGTCCGCGCCAAAGGCGTGTTCCAAGTGCTTGGCACATGGGTGTGGCTCAACTGGGTGGACGGGCAGTGGGGCGCTAACCAAGTCTCATGGCGGCGCGACTCGCGCTTCGAGCTGATTGCCAAATCGTTTGATGCGGATTTGATTGAGAAGAAACTACAAGAGGCTTTGGAAAAATAAGGAAGGTCGTCTGAAAGTTTGTCGCAGCAATTTTCAGACGACCTAAACGATAGTGAAGTCTATTGTTTCAACTGTCAGAATAATATAAAGCAACTGCGTAGCGTGGGCTCTGCCCGCGAATAAATCAAATAAACATTGCAGGAAAGAAGAAAATGGCAAAATTTTTAAATACCAGCGGTACAACGTATTACTTGGAGGAGTTAATTAAAAATGCACAGGAACGGCTTTATTTGATTAGCCCTTATCTAAAATTAAACGATAGGGTAAAAGAGCTTTTAGAAGACAAAGACCGCATGAAAATCGATGTGCGGATTGTAATGGAGAATATAAATTACTTGAAACTATAGCACAGCAACTCGGAAATAATCGTAATGTATCAGGTAGAATTGATCTATTTACAGAATTAAAGGCCTGTCAATCTTGCAGCAATGTTATTTTAGAGTTTAGAAATCGCTATCCAAATATTCAATTAAATATTTTTACATGAAAATAGAATCATGGAAAAAATAAAAAATTATATAGAATTCAAGAAATTATTTAAAAATATAACGGAAAAATTTGTCAGAGATTTAGATATAACATTAATTGAAGCAGCTGAATATTCTATAATTGAATTCGAAATTTATTTATCTGAATATCCGGAAGATAGTACATTTATTTTTACAGCATGGGCAATCTATCTGTTAGAAAATAACTGTCTCAATGAAAGAGGAAAAGATAATTTTTTCATCGCGGAAATGAAAAAATGTTATCAACAAACTAATTTGGATAGAATAAAATCTATCTATTCTTCGAGTGACTATCATATTTTTGCTAAGGATGTAAACAAGATTCAACAAACATTTAAATTAAATCTTGCCAATATCATTCAGCAAGAGTAGCAACTGTATTTTTAACCCCGTCGGGCAAAAATACCAAAAACGGTAAATCACTAAAAATACTTTTATACCGCCGCCGCAGCAAGCTGTAGCCTGCATGAAACCTAAAATCCATGCGTAAGGTGTGTGCTCCCGCACGCACGCGTTCCATAATTTACGGCTCAATGCAGTCTGAAAAGCTCACAATTTTTCAGTATGGTAAAAGTGAATTGCAGCCATCAGAGGCAGCTTGGTTGAAAAATTTAAATTATGTTCGTACAAGCTATTGTCCGAATCTTCATGCAAAATGTTACGTCAGCGAAGATGCTTGCATTATTACAAGCCTGAATTTATATGAATTCAGCCAAGTAAATAATAATGAAATGAGTATCTTGCTGAAACGTAGTGAAGATGGAGAAGTCTATCAAGATGCTTATAGCGAAGCGCAGCGTATTATCCGTATTAGCGACGAAGTTAAGATTTCAGTTGACGTAGTAGAAAAAGAGCAAGTTTCGCAGAAAAATCAGAATATAGAAATTGCTAAAAAATACGATACGTTGACTGTCGCTAAGCTGGCAGAAAAATGGGGCGTAACAACGGAAGAATGCAATGCGAAACTGTGTCATGCAGGCTTGCAGGAAATAGACGGTAAGTTCTACCGTTTGACAGATACAGGTAAGAAAGCCGGTGGGCTTATCAAAAAAGGACGTTACGGATATTTTATTGTGTGGCCGGATAGTTTGACATTGGAAATGGTCGAAGCGGCTGGCAATAATCAGAAAGATTTGCTGGATAAGTTTATTAGCTGGCTTATCAGTTAAATTTTTTACAAGTATTAAAAGTATAGGTCGTCTGAAAGCAATCCGTACTTTTCAGACGACCTTAAAACCCAAATAGAGGAATACCCCAAGCATGTACCGTTACATCCTCCACCGCCTATTACTCTTAATCCCCACGCTGTTGGGGATTTTGGCGATTACTTTTGCCGTTATCCAATTCGTGCCGGGCGGGCCGGTGGAGCAGATGGTGCAGCAGTTGACGCATGGTGCGGTCAGCGGCGAGACGGCGAATGCGACGGCGGGCAATATCATGAAAAACGGCAACCGCATCAGCCCGGAAGATTTGGCGGCGTTGAATGCGCTGTACGGTTTCGACAAGCCGCCGCTGACGCGGTTTGCGGATATGGTATGGCGGTTTGCCCGTTTTGATTTGGGCAACAGTTTTTTCCATCATGAAACCGTGTTCGAGCTGGTCAAACAGAAAATGCCGGTTTCGATGAGTTTGGGCTTGTGGACGTTTTTCCTGACTTATCTGATTTGTATCCCGCTGGGCATTGCCAAGGCGGTGCGCGACGGCAGCCGTTTTGATGCGGTAACGGGGATGGTGGTGCTGGTCGGTTATACCATACCGCCGTTTGTGTTGGGTTTGGTGCTGCTGGTGTTGTTCGGCGGCGGCAGCTTTTTTGCGTGGTTCCCGCAGGGCGGTTTGGTCGGCGATGATTTCGACACGTTGTCGTGGGCAGGCAAAATCAAGGATTATCTGTGGCATATGGCGTTGCCGATTACGGCTTCGGTGGCGGGCAGTCTGGCGGTAACGACGGTGTTGACGAAAAACGTGTTTCTTGAAGAAATACGCCGCCAATATGTCTATACCGCCCGCGCTAAGGGTTTGCCGGAAAGGCAGATTTTGTGGAAACACGTTTTCCGCAACGCGATGATTCCGCTGATTACCGGCTTTCCCGCTGCCTTTATCGGCGCGTTTTTCACCGGCAGCCTGCTGATTGAAACCTTGTTCTCGCTCGATGGGCTGGGCCTGCTTTCCTACGAGGCGGTGATGAAGCGCGATTATCCGGTGGTGATGGGGACGCTGTATGTGTTCACGCTGATGGGTTTGCTGGCGAAATTGGTGTCGGATATTTCTTATTCGTGGGTCGATCCGCGCATTCATTTCGGCGGACAGAAATAGGTCGTCTGAAAAATATGTTTCCGAATCATGACTGATAAACCTTTCCAAACCATGAAAACACACACCTCAAATCCCACTTGGCAGGCATTCAAGCAACACAAACGCGGCTGGTTCGCGCTGCGGGTTTTAGCCGTTTTGTTCGCCATTGCGCTGCTTGCGCCTTTGTGGAGCAACGACAAGCCGTTGTTGATACGTTATCAGGGCGAATATTATTTTCCACTGGTAAACGAATACAACGAAACCGTGTTCGGCGGCGATTTCGACACACCTGCCGATTACCTCGATCCGCTGATACGCGGCAACATCACATCAAACGGCAATTACGCCGTTTATCTGCCCAATCCCTACGATGCCGATACGCTCAATGATTTCGACACGCAGCCGGACCCTGCAAGTCCGTCCGAAAGGCACTTGCTCGGCACGGACGACCGCGGTCGCGATGTCTTGGCGCGTTTGGTTTACGGATTCCGCGATTCCCTGTTGTTTGCCCTTGCGCTGACCTTGGTAACGACCGTAATCGGCGTGATTACCGGCGCGGTGCAGGGTTATTTCGGCGGTAAGACCGACCTTTTGATGCAGCGTTTTATCGAAATCTGGGGCGGGATGCCGGAACTTTATCTGCTGATTATCCTGTCGTCGTTTTTTAATCCCAGTTTGTTGATATTGCTGGTGTTGCTGTCGTTGTTCGGCTGGATGGGGCTGTCGGACTACGTCCGCGCCGAGTTTTTGAAAAACCGTCAGGCGGATTACGTTTTGGCGGCGCGTTCGATGGGCGTGGGCAACCGTGCGATTATGTGGCGGCACATCCTGCCCAACAGCCTGACGCCCGTATTGGCGTTTCTGCCTTTCCGCATCTCCGGCGCGGTGCTTGCGCTGACCAGCTTGGATTTTCTCGGTTTGGGCGTTCCCGCGTCGCAGGCGAGTTTGGGCGAACTCTTGGCACAGGGCAAGGACAACTTGGACGCTTGGTGGATAGGCTTGTCCACCGTCGGTACGCTGACGGTTATGCTGCTTTTGCTGGTGATGATAGGCGAGGGTTTGCGTCAGGCGTTTGACGTGCGCGCTAGGGGATAGTATAAGCACGGAGTCTTTGCGGGCGTACATCAATGCGCGACCCGCGCCTTTGGAAGTTTCAGACGACCTCTATAATATTTTACTCACTTAATTTTTGAAGAATTACAATGAATCAAACACACAACACAAATTTCTACGAAATGCTGGCCGCTGCCTGCCGTAAAAACGGCAAAGGTACTGCGGTGTTCAATGACAAAGAAAAAACCACCTACCACGCGCTCAGGCAAGAAGTCGATGCCGTAGCCGCATATCTGCAAAATATGGGCGTCAAATTCGGCGACAAAGTGGCTTTGGCGGTATCCAATTCGCCGGAATTTATCAGCGCCTATTTTGCCGTCTCCGCCATCGGCGCGATTGCCGTACCGATGAATACGTTTTTGAAAAACAACGAATACGCGTATATTTTGAACGACTGCAAAGCGCGGTTTATGTTTGCTTCGGCAGGTTTGCATAAAGAATTGAAGGGGCTGAAAAAACAGACCCGCGTCGAGAAAATCATTTGGATAGGCGAGGCGAAAGCGACGGACGAAGCCGATGTTCGTTTTGAAGAAGCGCGCCGTTTCTCGGGTACCCCCGATTTGAACCGCCAGCCGAAAATCGATGATTTGGCGCATATTATTTACACTTCTGGCACGACAGGCCATCCCAAAGGCGCATTAATCAGCTATGGCAACCTGTTTTCCAACCTTGAAGGCATCGAGCGCATCTTTAAGATTACCAAACGCGACCGTTTCGTCGTGTTCCTGCCGATGTTCCACAGCTTTACGCTGACGGCTATGGTGTTGCTGCCGATTTATATGGCGTGTTCGATTATTTTGGTCAAATCCGTTTTCCCGTTCTCCAACGTTTTGAAACAGGTTTTATTCAAACGCGCGACCGTATTTTTGGGCGTACCCGCGATTTACACCGCCATGAGCAAAGCGAAAATCCCTTGGTATTTCAGATGGTTCAACCGTGTCCGTCTGTTTATCAGCGGCGGCGCGCCTTTGGCGGAACAAACCATCCTCGACTTTAAAGCGAAGTTCCCGCGTGCCAAGCTTTTGGAAGGCTACGGCTTGAGCGAATGCTCGCCCGTCGTCGCCGTCAACACGCCCGAAAGGCAAAAAGCCCGCAGCGTCGGCATCGCCTTGCCTGGATTGGAAGTCAAAGCCGTCAACGACGAATTGGTCGAAGTGCCGACGGGTGAAGTGGGCGAACTCATCGTCAAAGGCGGGTCGGTCATGCAGGGCTACCTGAATATGCGCGATGCCACCGACGAAGCCATCGTCAACGGCTGGCTGAAAACAGGCGATTTTGTCACGATAGACGAAGACGGCTTTATCTTTATCGTCGACCGCAAAAAAGACCTGATTATTTCCAAAGGACAAAACGTTTATCCGCGCGAAATCGAAGAGGCGATTTACAAACTCGACGCCGTCGAAGCCGCGGCCGTTATCGGCGTGAAAGACCAATATGCCGACGAAGAAATCATCGCCTTTATCCAACTCAAAGACGGCGAAACGTTGGACGAAGCCGACGTGCGCGCCCATTTGCGCGGACATTTGGCGAATTTCAAAATCCCCAAACAGATTTACTTTAAAGACGAACTGCCGAAAAACGCCACGGGCAAAGTGTTGAAACGGGTGTTGAAAGAGCAGTTTCAGAGATAATCAGCGTTCAGACGACCTCGGTTTGCGGGTTTGAATTAGAGGTCGTCTGAAAAGTAGAAAGCCGATGTTTGCTGGGTGCGTTTTTTGTTCATCATCAGATATGGCTTATTGCTTCGTAAAGATTTCTGCCCGTGCGGCGAGTATTGCCGATTTGATTCCACCCGTTTTCCGTTTTCAGACGACCTTGATACCATGACGAAACCCATCCTTGAAATTGAAAACCTAAACGCCTTTTTCCCCGGCAAGCAAGTCCTGCACGATGTCAGCCTGACCGTGCAGACAGGCAGAAAACTGGCATTGGTCGGCGAGAGCGGCAGCGGCAAAACCGTGTTGGCGCAGGGCATTATGCGGCTGAATCCGCTGGTGTCGTTTGAAGGGCATCTGAAATTTGACGGCAACGATTTGCTGACCCAATCCGAACGCGCCCTGCAAAAGCTGCGCGGGCGGGAAATCGGCATGGTGTTTCAAGAACCGATGACTGCGCTCAATCCCGTGATGCGCGTCGGTGCGCAGATTGCCGAAGTGTTGACCCTGCATCTGGGTTTGGACAAAAAACAGGCATGGGCGAGGGCGGTCGAACTCTTGGCGGAAACCGGCATCCGCGAGCCGGAGCAGAAAGCCTTTGCCTATCCCTTCCAGCTTTCCGGCGGACAGCGGCAGCGGGCGATGATCGCGATGGCGGTTGCCGCCGAACCCAAGCTCCTGATTGCCGACGAACCGACCACCGCCTTGGATGTCGCCGTGCAGGCGCAGATTCTCGATTTGTTGGCGCGTTTGCAGCAGGCGCACAACATGACCATGCTCTACATCACTCACGACCTGAACCTTGTCCGCCGCTTTGCAGACGACGTCGCCGTGATGCGCGGCGGACGCATTGTCGAAACGGGGGCAGCGGCGGAAGTGTTTGCCCGTCCGCAACACGAATACACGAAAATGCTGTTGAACGCCGGTGCCGCGCGCAAGGTTGTGCCTTTGGCGGACAATCCCGCCACCGTCTTGCAGGCGGAGCAGCTTTCCGTTGCCGTCAAAGAAACGGCGGGCTGGTTCAAAAAACGCAGCAAAACCCTGCTGGAGCCGGTTTCCTTCGATTTGAAAGCGGGCGAAACGCTGGGCATCATCGGCGAGAGCGGCTGCGGCAAAACCACGCTCGCAAAAGCCGTGATGCACCTTATCGATGCGGAAGGTCGTCTGAAAATCAACGGCGAAGCTTGGACGCGCGAATCGAGGCGCGACATCCAAATGGTGTTTCAAGACCCCTTCGGCGCATTCAACCCGCGCATGAACGTCTTTAATATCGTTTCCGAAGCCCTGTGCGTCCACGAACCCGATTTGTCCCGCGCAGAAATGCGGCAGCGCGTGCAAGACGTATTGCGGCAGGTCGGACTGCCCGAAGACGCGCTCGAACGCTATCCGCACGCCTTTTCCGGCGGACAACGCCAGCGGCTCGCCATCGCCCGCGCCATCATTGTCCGCCCGAAAATCCTCGTTTTGGACGAACCCACCAGCGCGCTCGACGTACAATGGCAGCAACAGATTCTGGAGCTGCTCGCCGATTTGCAGAAAAAACACGGTCTCAGCCTCATCATCATCAGCCACGACCTCGCCGTCATCCGCGCCCTGTCGCACCGTGTGATGGTGTTGAAAGACGGCAAAATCGTCGAAGAGGGCGGTTGCGAAACCGTATTTGCCAACCCTTCCAGCGATTACACGCGCCATCTGATGAGCTTCAGGGCAGGCTGAACTGTCGGACAGGTCGTCTGAAAAACATTAGCCAATCCCGATGGCAACCTTACAAAAAAACTATTACACTTTTGCGACACTTGAAATTTTCAGCCCCAAGCCCTATCCTGCACAACATCTGATTCAATTTGACACAAAAAGGAAAAACTCATGAGCAGCGAACTGATTATCCACACCTCCGATGCAAATTTCGAACAAGACGTTTTGAAATCCGACGTTCCCGTATTGCTGGACTTCTGGGCACCTTGGTGCGGCCCTTGCAAAATGATCGCTCCGATCTTGGACGACATCGCCGCCGAATTTGAAGGTCGTCTGAAAGTCGTTAAAATCAACATCGACGACAACGAGGCCACCCCTGCCAAATTCGGCGTGCGTGGCATCCCGACGCTGATGGTGTTCAAAAACGGCGAAAACGTCGCCACCAAAGTCGGCGCATTGGCAAAAGGTCAGTTGACCGCATTTGTAAACGCTTCTTTGGCTTAAGTTTCAACAACGCAAAAGGTCGTCTGAAAATTTTCAGACGACCTTTTTGCTATAATTTCCCTTTTCCCCGAACTAGAAAATAGGTACAGGCGGCAATATGGAAGTCATCCAATACCCAAACTCCCCCTTCAAACTCCACCAGCCCTTCCCCCCCGCCGGCGACCAACCCACCGCCATTGCTGGATTATTGGAAGGGCTTTCAGACGGCCTTGCCTATCAAACCCTGCTCGGCGTAACCGGTTCGGGCAAAACCTACACCATGGCGAACGTCATCGCCCAAAGCGGCCGTCCCGCCATCATCATGGCGCACAACAAAACCCTTGCCGCCCAGCTTTATGCTGAAATGCGCGAGTTTTTCCCCGAAAACGCCGTTGAGTATTTCGTCTCCTACTACGACTACTACCAGCCCGAAGCCTATGTGCCCAGCCGCGATTTGTTCATCGAAAAAGACAGCGCGATCAACGAACACATCGAGCAGATGCGCCTTTCTGCCACCAAAAACCTGATGACGCGCGACGACGTGATTATTGTCGCCACCGTGTCCGCCATTTACGGTATCGGCGACCCGACCGAATATCAACAAATGGTGTTGTCCGTCAAAGAAGGCGACACCATCGAGCAGCGCGACATCATCGCCACGCTCGTTTCCATGCAGTACGAACGCGGCGATTTGGACTTCAAACGCGGCAGCTTCCGCGTACGCGGCGACGTGATTGACGTGTATCCTGCCGAAAGCTCCGAAAACGCCTTACGCATCAGCCTGTTTGACGACGAAATCGACCGTCTCGATATGTTCGACCCGCTTTCAGGCAGCCTGCACCAGCGCGTCGGCCGCTACACCGTGTTCCCGTCCAGCCACTACGTTACCCCGCGCGACACCGTCTTGCGCGCCTGCGAGTCCATCAAAGAAGAATTACGCGAACGCATCGAATTTTTCGCCCGCGAACAACGCCCCGTCGAACAACAACGCATCGAACAGCGCACCCGCTTCGACCTCGAAATGCTCTACGAAATGGGCTTCTGCAAAGGCATCGAAAACTACTCCCGCCATTTCTCCGGCAAAAAAGAAGGCGAACCGCCGCCCACGCTGATGGACTACCTGCCCGACAACGCCATCATGTTCATCGACGAAAGCCACGTTACCGTTACCCAAATCGGCGGCATGTACAAAGGCGACGCATCGCGCAAGCAAAACCTCGTCGATTACGGCTTCCGCCTGCCTTCCGCCCGCGACAACCGCCCGCTCAAATTCCACGAATTTGAAAAAGTCATGCCGCAAACCATCTTCGTTTCCGCCACACCCGCCAAATACGAAGAAGAACACGCCGGACAAGTGGTCGAACAAGTCGTCCGCCCCACAGGGCTGGTCGACCCCCAAATCATCATCCGTCCCGTCGCCACCCAAGTCGACGACTTAATGAGCGAAATCAACGATCGCATCAAAAAAGGCGAGCGCGTACTCGTTACCACCCTCACCAAACGCATGGCGGAGCAACTCACCGACTATTACAGCGAACTCGGCATCAAAGTGCGCTACCTGCACAGCGACATCGACACCGTAGAGCGCGTTGAAATCATTAGAGATTTACGGCTCGGGCTGTTTGACGTACTCGTCGGCATCAACCTCTTGCGCGAAGGCCTCGATATCCCGGAAGTCTCCCTTGTCGCCATCCTCGATGCCGACAAAGAAGGCTTCCTGCGCTCCCACCGCAGCCTGATTCAAACCATAGGCCGCGCCGCGCGCAATGTGAACGGCGTTGCCATTCTCTACGCCGACAAAATCACCGACAGCATGAAAGCCGCCATCGACGAAACCGAACGCCGCCGCGAAAAACAAATTAAATTCAACGAAGAACACGGCATCGTACCGCAGCAGATTAAAAAACAAGTCAAAGACATCATCGACGGCGTGTACCACGAAGAAGACGGCGGCAAAGGTCGTCTGAAAGGCAAAAACAAAGTTAAAGTCGGCGAAATCCACAACGAAGAAGACGCGATTAAAGAAATCGCCAAACTGGAAAAGGCCATGCAGCAGGCGGCGCGGGATTTGCAGTTTGAAGAAGCTGCGGTGTTGAGGGATAGGATTCGGAATATTAAGGAAAGCCTGTTGTTTGGGGCGGAGTGATTTCTAACACTAATATAGATAAAGGTTAAAATCATGTGCCAATTTTATTTAGGGAATAATGGGTTATTATCACCAAGTAGCGAAATTATTATTGTAAATGAGACTGGTAAAACTAAGCTTTTTGATAATACTGTGGAAGCTATGTGTAGGATTCATGGCTCTAATTTATTAGATATTTTAGTAAGCGAAAATGAAATATCACTTAATAATAATGAATTATTCTTAAATAGAATATTAACAGGAAACCCACATGCTGATGCGACACGACTTATTGGGAGTATCGCAGAAGTTTTAGTGGCTAATTATTGTAAAAAACATGTTGAGTTAAATAGGTATTTAGGAATGTGCGCTCGTTACTCTAACATTACTCAGCAGGTACTGGACAACTATATCCCCATTGTAACTGGTTCGTACCAAACTAAGCTAAATTATGGGTTGTACTATAACCCATCAGATACACAAAGAGATATTGTATGGATTCGGAAAGATGACCACAATTCACAGTTGAATTGTGTGAGACCCAAACCTTCAGCGCAGTCATCAAAACCAGCAGGATTACAGATTAAAGTTAGCCATGATTACAGATATGTATTAAGTTCAATTAAAGGAAACCATTACCCGGTTCTTTATTTTGACTTAAATAACGATTGGAGTTATTTATATAGAAGTTTATCAGACATTAAAAATTCGGCTGGATTTTCTATTGCTTATTTCTTGGTAGCTCATAATGACATTACTAATTACATAAAAGAAGAATTAAAAAGTTATTTTAATATAATTGTAAAAATATTTAATAATGAAATGAGTTTAAAACAATTAATTGATATAGCTAAGAATGATGGTAAAAATGAAATCATAAAAGGATTGAATTTAGCAAATTTAGATGGTAGAGATAAAATTTCTATTGGATAAATAAACACTGGTAAGTGTAGGCTGGGTCAAGACCCAACGCAGCCTGAAACCCTTTCGCCCTCGCACGGACGGTTTTTCTATTTTTCAGCAAGCGTAGCAAGCCGTAGCCTGCATCCCCACCAACCACACGCGTTCTTTGCCGTTCAAACCATTGTTTCGAACTTTCAGACGGCCTCAAAAGTCGTCTGAAAATCTCTAGCATAAAGGTCGTCTGAAAACCAATTTGGCGTTTTCAGACGACCTTTTGCTGATTTTAGGCTGTCGATACGGTTGTTTAAGAGCTGATTTCCTCCAGCGTCCTGCCTTTCGTTTCTTCGCCTAAAGCCAAAATCACCAATACAATCAGCATCATCACGCCGGCGAACATCATGAATATATTGCCGAATCCGCCGCTGCCGCCGACCATTTTGGCGACTACCATAGGCGCGAGGATGCCGCCGATACGTCCGATTGCGCCAGCCCAGCCGGAGGCGAAGGCACGGAAGCGGAGGGGGTAGAGTTCGGGCGTGTAGGTGTATAAAACGCCCCATGCGCCGAGGTTGAAGAACGACATCAGGCTGCCCCACGCCATGACTTCGGCGGCGCTGCTGCTTTGCCCGAAAAACCATGCACAGACGGCGCAGGCGGCGAGAAAACCCGCCAAAGTCGCTTTGCGCCCGATTTTTTCCACCAATGCCGCTGCCGCGATGTAGCCGGGCAGTTGCGCGACGATCATCACCAGCACATATTCAAAGGTTTTGACCACCGTATTGCCTTGTTCGACCAAGAGTTTCGGCAGCCAAGTAAAAATGCCGTAATAGGAAAAGACGATGCCGAACCAAACCAGCCACAGCATCAGCGTGCGCCGTGCGAAAGGCTGTTGCCATAATTGTATGAAACGGATGCGCTGTTTTTGCTGTTGCGGCGGTGCTATGGCTGTTGCGGCGGGCGTAATTCCCGCTTCATTTTCCAAGCGGCTGACCAGCCTGTGCGCTTCGTCCGTTTTGCCTTGCGAGAGCAGGTATGGGACGGATTCGGGTATGAATTTCAACACCAGCGGGATATACAAAATCGGTAGCGCACCGATTAAAAACGCGCTGTGCCAGCCGAATTTTGGGATAAAGAAATAGGAAGCGAGTGCTGCGGCAAGCCAGCCCAAGCCCCAAAAACTTTCCAGCAACACGATAAAGCGTCCGCGTACCTTCGGCGGCGCATACTCGCTGACCAATGACACCGCGACGGGAAGCTGTCCGCCCAGTCCTACGCCGACAAAGAAGCGGCAGATAAGCAGTGTTGCAATGTCGGGAGCGAAGGCGCATAGGCCTGTCGCCGTGCTGTACACCGCCATGGTCGCGGCAAATACGGTTTTCCTGCCGAAGCGGTCTGCCAGCCAGCCGCTCGCTACCGCCCCCAGTGCCATGCCGATAAAGGCGATGCTGACTATCCAGCCCAGTTGCGCCGGCTGCAATCCCCATTCTTTGCCTAATTCGGGCAATATAAACGACACGATGCCGGTATCCATTGCGTCAAACAACCAACCGATGCCGACCAATACCAGTAATTTGTAGTGGAACCTGCCCGGCGGCAATGCTTGCAGGCGGGAAAGAATGTCCATCTTGATTCTCCTTTGGGGTTTTGAGGAAGCATATATAGCAGATTCGCTTGATTTTTGATACGGTACCTGCCAGCGGCCGTCATTCCCGCGCAGGCGGAAAACCGTCGGAAACTTTAAACAACAGATGTTTGCAAAACGGTTGCCGAAATTCAAAAGTGGATTTTCGCCTGCGCGGGAATGACGACATAGATGCTTTTGATTTGGACTTACAATAGAGTTTTTGCGAAATTGGGTGTTACCGGAAAGTAGGCCTGGTGCTTGAGCGTGTACTGAAAATGGTTTGGGGTCGTCTGAAAACGATTGGGCAAAATCCGATATGTCCGTTTTCATACGACCTTTTCTAATTTTCTTCTTTTGCCCAGTGTTCCCTTACCCGCGCTTTGCCGTCTGCGTCCAAACGGCGGTAAAGATTGATGACTTCGTCGGCGGAAGCAGTGTTTTCCGACTGCGCCGCGCCGAACAGGGA
Organism: Neisseria flava; assembly: GCF_982712965.1. NCBI lineage: Bacteria > Pseudomonadati > Pseudomonadota > Betaproteobacteria > Neisseriales > Neisseriaceae > Neisseria > Neisseria flava. The sequence goes on from NZ_CEXQBZ010000133.1 coordinate 20,332, forward strand.
GCGCACATAATCATCCGCCGGATGGTTTTGAATATCCTGCGGCGTATCGACCTGCACCAGCCTGCCTTGGTGCATCACGCCGATGCGGCAGGCGAGTTTGGCGGCTTCGTTCATGTCGTGGGTAACGAAAACGATGGTGGTACCGAGTTTTTTGTGAATCAGGGAAACCGTTTCCTGAAGGGAAGCGCGGGCGAGCGGGTCGAGGGCGGAAAAGGGTTCGTCCATTAGCAGGATGTCGGGTTTGGCGGCGATGGCGCGTAGGATGCCGATGCGCTGCTGTTCGCCGCCGGAGAGTTCGTGCGGATAGCGGTTTAGGTAGGTTTCGGGCGGCATACCGACCAGCTCGAGCAGCTCGTTCACGCGCGATGTGCGCTTCGGTTTGTCCCAGCCCAAAATGTCGGGCATCAGCTCGATGTTCTGCCGCACGGTCATGGTAGGGAACAGGGCGATTTGTTGCAGCACATAGCCGATGCGGTGGCGCAGCCCGCGGATGTCGTAATCTTTGATACGCCTGCCGTTGAAATAAACATCGCCGTCGGTCGGCTCGGTCAACGCGTTAATCATGCGCAGCGTGGTGGATTTGCCGCTGCCCGAACCGCCCACCAACACGAAAAACTCGCCTTGATAAATGGTGAGGTTCAGTTCGTTTACAGCGGTGTGGTTGTCGTAGCGTTTGCTGACGTTTTTGAATTCGATTAAGGGAGTATGTTCAGGCTGCATCATAAATATCCTTTGCAACTTCGACAAAACGGCGCGGCTGGCGTTCTAGCAACTTTGGCAGGTCGTCTGAAACGGCGGCGGGTTAGGCAGAGGTTTGGGTGGAAGTTGGGTTTTTATAGTGGATTAAATTTAAACCAGTACAGCGTTGCCTCGCCTTGCCGTACTATTTGTACTGTCTGCGGCTTCGTCGCCTTGTCCTGATTTAAATTTAATCCACTATAATTTGACCTACTTGCTGAAAGTTACATAAATTCAGGGAAATGCCGTTGCAGTTGTTCGAGCGTAAGGCTGGGGGCAATCAGCTCTTCGTCTTCATCGCAGGCAACGGCGACAAAATCGGGGGCGACGAGCTTGGCGCGCAGCAAGTCTTCGGTTGCGCGGCGGCAGGCGCGCGGAAAACATTGGCGGAAGCGGTCGTATAAATCGTCCCAATCGGCTTCTTGGCGCACGGCAGCCTGCACGCTTTGCGCCGCCGCATTGCCCGCCGCGCCGCCGTCAAACAGATATTCCGCCAAATCCGCACCCGACCAGCGCAGCGACTGCTCCAGCTCGGTACGGCTTGCGGTGGAACCGTATTCGCTTTGGTATTTTTCCACCACGCGCGCAAGCAGCTCTTCTGTGCCGACCGACAGCGAGGGGAAATAGAGATGTGTGTTGTCGCAGTAGAAGTTGTGGAAAATGGCGGCGTACACGGTTTCGTGTGGGTGCTGCCTGCAGATGCTGTGTACGGCATCGACGATGATTTGATAGGCAAGGTTTTCGATAGATTGCCAATCCGGTTGCGGCATGGGGCGTCCTTTCAGGCTGCCTGAAAATGATGGGGGCGGTGTTCGAGGGCATCGGGTTTGATATTTTAGTGGCGTTGGCAGGATTCGGGAATCCGATTTCATCGGCAAAGGGTAAGTTTAGACTGTTTTAGGGTTTCAGACGACCTCAAAAGCAGCCTGCACCCAGGTATCTTGGATTGACTAACCCGAGCTATCTGCCAAATACTTTCCGCCAGGCATTTGGATTGATTTTAAACTTGGCTTTGAACTGCAAACGTAGGTTTGCCGCGCTGCCGAAGCCGCTTTGTTCGGCGATGCGTTCTATCGGCAAATCCGTATTTTCCAACAAATCCTGTACCTGCCATAGCCGCTCTGTGGTGAGCCACTCACCGAAATTCATGCCTGTGGCTTGAGAAAAATGGCGGATAAAGGTACGACGGGAAACGGCTAATTTTTTTGCCAAATCGTCCAAACGGTATGGGGTCGCAAGGTTTTGGCGCAGTTCGTCCAATAAGTGATTGATTTTGTCATCGGCGGTACGACGTTCGACAGGTCGGTGGATAAACTGTGCCTGCCCGCCTTCGCGGTGTGGTGCCGCAACCAAGGTACGGGCAAGGTCGTTGGCAACGGTTGCACCGTGGATTTTGCGGACGAGGTACAGGCAGCAATCCAGCCCGCCCGCCGCACCTGCCGATGTTAAAAAGTTGCCATCTTCCGCATATAGGCGGTTGGTATCCAGATGAATTTTAGGGAAACGGCGGACAAAGTCGTCTTCGGCAAGCCAGTGGGTGGCGGCGGTTCTGCCGTCTAAAAGTCCTGTGTAGGCAAGGGCGTAAGTGCCGTAACATAGGGCGGTGATATGTGCACCACGTTGTACTACTTTCTGTAAATGTGCGCTCAACTCGGGTGTCGGGGCTTCTTCAATATTGCGCCAGCCTGCGATGACGATGATGTCGGCTTCTTCCGTCAAATCCAAGCCGCCGTGTACGGGAATGCTTGCGCCCAGTGCCGTGATGACGTCTTTGCTGTCATCGGAACAGATTTTCAGGTCAAAGAGTAGATTGTCCCGATAGGTCGTCTGAAAAACAGAAAAGGGAATGTTGAAGACAAAATCATTCATGCCCGATTGAGCATATAGCACGATTTTGGGGACAGCTTGATTTTGGCGAAACTCATTACGCTCGTTTTCAGACGACATTTTGGCACTATCCTTACGTTTATTGGCAATATTGCCTATTTTAGCCGATGCACCTGCTGCTTAAAATACGCTCCATGATTTTTTAAGGAGCAACATCATGAAATTCAAGCAATTTATTCTTGCCACTGTTTTGGGCGTGACAGCCTTTTCCGCTTGGGCAGACGATTCATACCAACATATCCGTAACGCTACCGCCAAGGTCGAATATGCGGGGCAGACGTTTTTGATTGACCCGTTTTTCGCACCCAAGCACTCCATGAACGGTTTTGCCGGCACGTTCAACAGCCAAGCCAAAATGCCGCTGGTCGGGCTGCCGATGAGCGTGAATAAAATTTTGGACGGTGTGGATGCAGTTATCGTTACCCATACTCACGAAGACCATTGGGACGAAACCGCCGCACGTTCTATTCCGAAGAACCTGCCCGTATATGTGCAGCACCAAGCCGACGCGGCAAAAATCCGCAGCCAAGGCTTTACTGATGTACGCGTGTTGAACGGCAGCAGTGTCTTCAACGGCGTAACCATCAGCAAAACCGGCGGCGTACACGGTACAGAAGCCATGTATGCCAACCCGCAGCTAGCCGAAATCTTAGGCGATGCAATGGGTGTGGTATTGCAAAGCAGCGGACATAAAACCGCTTATATTATGGGTGATACTGTGTGGACGGTAGATGTAAACAAAGCATTGAACCGCTACAAACCCGATTATCTGATTATGAACACGGGCTACGCGCTGATTTCAGGCATTTCAGACGGCATTATTATGGGGACGGCTGATGTATTAAAAGCCAGCCAAGTCATGCCTAAAGCCAAAATCATCACCGTACACATGGATACCGTGAATCATACCGCTGTCAGCCGCGCCGATATGCGTAAATTTATACGCGGTCAAGGCATTGAAAGCCGCGTGAACGTTCCGGAAGACGGAGAAATCGTTAAGCTGGATTGATAAACGATACATTACCCTAAGCAGCCTACACCTTGTTTTGCAAAGTGCAGGCTGCTTTTGGGCTTTCAGGTAGCCTTTTGACTGCGCTGAAACCCTGCTTTAGCTTCGCAGAAACTCGGCTTCCTTTGGAAACTTCGTTTTATAGTGGATTAAATTTAAACCAGTACGGCGTTACCTCGCCTTGCCGTACTATTTGTACTGTCTGCGGCTTCGTCGCCTTGTCCTGATTTAAATTTAATCCACTATAACTTCGTTGAAGCTGCGCTTTCAGACGACCTGAAAAGCGGCTACCCGTTTCATCGGTCATGATTCCGTTGTCCAAACGCGTTCAAATTCTTCGGCGAAACCGTGTTGCGCGGCGTAGGTTTGCAGTTGTTGCAGCCAAGTCTTCGGGGCGATGTCGGCGGCGGCGCGGGTGGTGTGCAGCAGGTAGGGGCGGGTATCGAAAGCTTGGATGATGTGCTGGCTGACGGCGTTTAAGGCTTAGGGATTGTGGTCAGATTGCCGCTGTATTGTTCCAGCGCGGCGTTGAGCGATTGGTAGTGCATGGAGCCATCCTTTGAAAGGCGTTCAGCGATAACTGATGACGATCATCGTACTGCCGTCTTTATTGTGGTAGTACGCGCTCGCATTGCCCCATGCAAATCGACGGCATTTGCCTGCTGCCGATGTTTCAATGGAGCAAGGGGCATCGCCCAGCTGCTTATCCAGCCATCGATCAAATTGTTTTCTGCGTTGCAATTCGCGCTCCTCCGACCATGCTGCCCAGCTGTTGTCCTCGCCTATCGGGCAGAAGAATATGGATAAGCGCTCCAGCCGTTGCTGCTCGAACCGGGCGGTAAGGGTGTATTGTTCGGACTGTTTGGTAAATGACAAACCGAAAAATGTTATTCCCGCTTGCAGATGATTCGGGCTGGATTTTGGGAAGCATGCAATCCAGTCATCAAGCGTGGTGCGTGCGCCAATAATATTGCCGTCTGGCAGGATGATGCTGCCGTTTTCAGGGTTTATCTTCATCGGTTTGAATTTCCAAATGTAGTTTTCAGACGACCTAAAACCATGTTCGTATCCATGTCCGTTTTATAACGCCTTTAAGCCGCATGATTTTTTATTTCACCAACAACCGTCCCTGTCTCGCCAAATTCAAAGTCGCCAGCAACAGCAACATCACCAAGCCGGAGCCTGTGGTGGCGAAGAAATAGCCTAAAAACAGTAAACGCTGCTCGGCAATCAAATGGAAGCCGCAGCCCGTCATTGCCGCCAAACCGAACGAGAAACCCCAAAAGCTGGGGCTGAAACCCTGTTCCAACATCCAAGGCAGAAGGCGCAGCAGTAGCAGGAATTGCAGGCAGCCGTAGCCGATTAAGAGCAGCGCGAAGGCATCGATGTGTCCGCCCAATACGGCAAAATAAGCGCCGCAGCCGACAAAAGCGGGCGCAAGTTGAATGCCGACAATACCGCGCACAGGGGCGTTGACGGGTGTGCCGGTGCGCAAACGGCTCAATATGGCGGCTTCCAAGCTAAGCCATGAAAATATCCCCGCGCCCAAAAACAGCCAAGCGTAATCCGACCAACCCAATGCCGCCATTGTGGTCGCGCTGACAAAATTGGTGGCAACGGTGGGCAGGTAAACAATCGGCGTGGTGGCATCAAGGGTATGGACGCCGCGCCACAAGCCTCCTGCGCGGTACATGGCAAATGCCAATTGTCCCGCCGTTCCCAGCAAAATCAACCCTTTTGCCGGTAGTGTTTGATAGGGTAAGGCTGCCAAACCTGCCAGCATCGTGGTAATCGGAATCGCGCTGATGAAACAGCATTGCACCAAATCCTGCAAATCCTGCAAAAATTCGGGGCGGAAAAAACGGATTTTGATGATGTAGGCAATGACCAGCAGCAGCCAAAGCACGAAGGCGGCGGCTAACAGCGTTTCCGCAGCCCAATTTGGCAAAAGCCCGATATGCGCGCCGTAACGCCAAGACAAACCGAGCGCGAAAAGCCCCAACGGCATGCTGAAATAGCTTAGAGGGACGGGAAATTTTCGGGTACTCATGACAATGTGTGTGTTAAGGAAAGGCGGTAGTATAGCCGATTCAAATCGGTAAATGCAGCTTGGGTTGAGAACTGGTAAAGACGTTAAATTTGCCTGAGATATTGGGTTTCAGCATGAGCCGTCTTGGGTATGGATATGCTGATATTTGAGTTTGAGACCTTTGCAAAAAAGCCCTTTCCCCGACAGCCGAAACCCAAACACAGGTTTTCGGCTGTTTCTGCCACTAATTGCTCCTGATTTTACCCAAATACCCCCTTAATCCTCCCCGGATACCTGATAATCAGGCATCCGGGCCGCCTTTTAGGCG
>NZ_CEXQBZ010000134.1:0-25218 GCF_982712965.1 Neisseria flava
CCTCGCCTTGCCGTACTATCTGTACTGTCTGCGGCTTCGTCGCCTTGTCCTGATTTAAATTTAATCCACTATACTTTTTAAGTCTCAAGATCTATTTTGTTAAAATCTAGTTTCGTCGAATAATATCGGCTATCCATATTCCAAAATATAGCGATAAAGCAAACAAAAGGTCGTCTGAAAACACATTTGGTTTTCAGACGACCTTTTTCTATGCCAACAATCAAGCCAAGCTGACTTCCAAATTATCAATCAGACGCGTCGTTCCCAAGCGGGCGGCGGCGAGGACGACAAGGGCTTTGTCGCCGGTGCGTGCGACGGCGAGGCTTTCTGCATGGCGGATTTCGACGTAATCGACTAGCCAGCCTGCCTCGGTCAGTCGGCGGACGGTTTCCGTTTCCAATCCGACATAATCAAGATTACCGTTTTTGAGTTCGGCAGCAACACGCTGCAATTCGCGGTACAGGCGCGGGGCTTCGGCGCGTTCGGCTTCGCTGAGGTATTGGTTGCGGCTGGAAAGCGCGAGTCCGTCGGCGGCGCGTCCGGTATCGACAGGAACGATATCAATATTGAAATTCAGGTCTTCGACAAAGCCTTTGATAATCGCCAACTGCTGGTAGTCTTTTTTGCCGAAACAGGCGGTATCGGGTTGGACGATGTTGAACAGTTTGCTCACGACAGTAGCGACACCGCGAAAATGCCCAGGACGGAATTTGCCGCACAATTCGTTTTGAAGGTTGGGCGGTTCGACGTTGAAACGTTGCTCGACATTGGGATACAGCTCTTTTTCGTCGGGCGCGAACACGACGGCTACGCCTTCGTTGGCAAGTTTGTCGGCGTCTTGCTGCAAGGTGCGCGGGTATTTGTCGAAATCCTCGCCCTGCCCGAATTGCAGGCGGTTGACGAATATGCTGACAACAACGTTGTCGGCGCGTTTTTTGGCTTCGCGAACGAGGGCGAGATGGCCTTCGTGCAGATTGCCCATAGTCGGAACAAAGGCAACGCTGCCTGCGTTTTTGCGCCATTCGCGTAATTCTTTAATGGTATGAATGATTTGCATGGTGGAAAATGTCCTTTATCTTTTTCGGGATTGCGGCGCACAGCCGCTGTGTTTTGCCAGCCCGAAAATCACGCGCCGATTATACGCTGGGAACACGGACAAACAAAGGTCGTCTGAAATTCGGTTTTCACGATGAAAACCTTTTCAGACGACCTTTTTCAGTTGAGGGTATCAAGCAAACGAATGTTCTGAAGCGGGGAAGGTTTTGGCTTTGACTTCATGAACATAGGCTTCAACGGCAGCTTGGACGCTGTCTTTACCCTGCATGAAGTTTTTGACGAACTTAGCGGTTTTCCCCGGGAAAATGCCGAGCATATCGTGCATAACCAAAACTTGTCCGTCGCAATCCACACCTGCGCCGATACCGATGGTCGGGCAAGAGACAGTTTCAGTTACTTTTTTCGCCAATTCCGCCGGCACGCATTCCATCAATACAATGGCTGCGCCCGCTTGGTCATGTGCTTTCGCATCTGCCAACAAGGCCTCCGCCTTATCGCCTCGCCCTTGCACTTTATATCCGCCAAACGCAAACACGGACTGCGGGGTCAAGCCGATATGGGCGCAGACGGGAATGCCGCGCATTTGCAGGAATTCGGTGGTTTCCGCCATCCAAACGCCACCTTCGAGTTTGACTATATGCGCGCCCGCCGCCATCAGTTCGGCAGCGGCGGCAAACGCCTGTTCTTTACTCTGCTGATACGCACCAAAAGGCAAGTCGCTGACAATCATCGCGTTTTCCGTACCGCGCGCGACGTTTTCAGTGTGGTAACACATATCACGCAAGCTGACGGGCAACGTGGATTTGCGTCCCTGCACGGTCATACCCAAGGAATCGCCCACCAGCAAAACATCGACGCCGGCATGGTCCATTAACGCGGCAAAGCTGGATTCATAGGCGGTCAGCATGGCGATTTTTTCGCCTTCCGCCTTCATCTTTTGCAGTGTGTTCACAGTAATCATTGGAATGTGTTCCGCCTTTTTCAGACGACCTTTTAAATGGAAACGGGCTATTATAGTGAAATGCCCGCCGCCCTGCCACCATACCGCTACCGTCCGAACGGCAAACGCAAAACAGCCCAACTGCTTTCACAATCGGGCTGTTTGATTGGTGCCGGCACCAAGAGTCGAACTCGGGACCCCCTGATTACAAGTCAGGTGCTCTACCAACTGAGCTATACCGGCAAAGAAGCCGAATTATGCCGTTAACTGCCCCGCTTGGCAAGAACTTGTTGCCCACAAAGTAAATTTTTATAAAAAATATCTGATTTAAAAAGAAATTTATTTCAGGCGTAATGATTACCCCATATATAAACCAAGCTGCTCAGGCATATCCGCACAAGGTCGTCTGAAAAACAACCGCACAAAAAGCATTTCAGACGACACTCTGATAAAATACTTCCCTTTCCCCTCCATCCGTCCTACACCATGCCACGACACCCCTACCGCCGCCTGCGCCCCGCCAAGTCCGACCTGCCCGAAGTCGGCATTTCTGAAGAAGGCAACATCCGCTCGTTACATCTGGGCAGCGACACCATCCAAAGCTCGATGAACCTCGACCATCCCGCCGAACTGGTTTTGTCGTACAGTCGCGCAATGATGGGCTGGCTTCTGTTTGCTGAAGAAAAGCCGAAACACATCACCCAAATCGGTTTGGGCGGCGGCTCGTTCGCTCGTTGGATAGATAGTTATTTACCCGACACCAAGCAAACCGCCGTGGACATCAACCCGCAGGTCATCGCCGTCGCACGCAGCCTGTTCGAGTTGCCGTTTGAAGGGGAAAACTTCGAAATCGTCGAAGCGGACGGCGCGGAATACATCAAAGTGTTCCGCCACAATACCGACGTGATTTTGGTGGACGGCTTCGACGGCGAACAAATCATCGATGCGCTGGTGGAGGAACCCTTCTTCCAAGACTGTCGCAGCGCCCTCTCGCCCGACGGCGTGTTCGTGACCAACTGGTGGAGCGGCGACAAACGCTACCAACGCTTCGTCGAACGCCTGCTCAACGTCTTCGAAGGCCGCGTGTTGGAACTGCCCGCCGAAAGCCACGGCAATATGGCAGTAATGGCATTCCAAAGCAGCCCGAAAGAACAAAACCTCGACAAGCTGAAAAAACGCGCGGAAAAATTAAGCGGACAATACGACTTGGATTTCAAACGGATGTTGAACGATTTGAAAGCAAGCAACCCGAACAACGGCAAACATTTTTATCTGTGAGATGAACAGGTCGTCTGAAAACTTAAAACCGCTGACACATAAAATTTCAGACGATCGCCACCTATCCGCTCCTCTTTATCCGTTCATTTCATACCTGAATTGGGCTATAATACCGCCCGACACACACCATTCCGCAAAACACCCTCCCCATGCAACTCACCGCCGTCGGACTCAACCATCAAACTGCGCCCCTGAGCATACGCGAAAAATTAGCATTCGCCGCCGAGCATCTCCCCGATGCCGTTCGTGCTTTGGCACACAGTCCGGCTGCTGACGAAGCCGTCATTCTGTCCACCTGCAACCGTACCGAGCTTTATTGCGTCGGCGATACCGAGCGGATTATTGAATGGCTCGCCGAATATCATAATCTCCCTATCGAAGAAATCCGTCCTTATCTCTACACTTTAGACAACAACGAAACCATCCGACACGCCTTCCGCGTAGCCTGCGGGCTGGATTCCATGGTATTGGGGGAACCGCAAATCCTCGGGCAAATCAAAGATGCCGTCCGTATCGCCCAAGAGCAGGAAAGCATCAATTCACATCTCAATGCGCTGTTCCAAAAAACCTTCTCAGTAGCCAAAGAAATCCGTACCGATACCGCCGTCGGTGAAAATTCCGTATCTATGGCATCCGCCTCGGTCAAAATGGCGGAACAAATTTTCCCCGATATTGCCGATTTGAATGTTTTATTTATTGGCGCAGGCGAAATGATTGAATTGGTGGCTACCTACTTTGCCGCGAAAAACCCCAAACTGATTACCGTCGCCAACCGTACCCTGCCCCGTGCGCAAGAATTGTGCGACAAACTCGGTATTACTGCAGAACCTCGCCTGCTGACCGACCTACCTGAAATTTTGCACGAATACGATGTCGTCGTTTCTTCGACCGCCAGCCAGCTGCCATTGGTCGGCAAAGGCATGGTTGAACGCGCTTTGAAACAACGCCATAACATGCCTGTTTTCCTATTGGATTTGGCCGTCCCCAGAGACATCGAAGCAGAAGTGGGCGAACTTGGAGATGCCTATCTTTATACCGTCGACGATATGATGAACATCGTCCAAAGCGGTAAAGAATCACGGCAAAAAGCCGCCGCGGCCGCCGAAGCCATGGTTGAAGAAAAAGTCGGTGAATTTATCCAACAACAAAAAAGCCGCCAAAGCGTCCCGCTTATCCGCGCACTTCGCGATGAGGGCGAACGCGCCCGCAGACAAGTGCTGGAAAATGCAATGAAGCAACTTGCGAAAGGTACGTCTCCCGAGGAAGTCCTCGAACGTCTCTCCATCCAACTGACCAACAAACTACTCCATTCCCCTACCCGCACCCTCAATAAAGCAGGCTCAATCGACAGTGATCTTGTAGAGGCTGTTGCCCAAATTTATCATTTAGACAAAAATGATTGAAGCTATAAAATATAAGGGTCGTCTGAAATCTCAAATAGCGTTTCAGACGACCTAGTATTTTCAAAATAGCCAAGGCCTTTGCGAAATAACCTTTTTACCTAACAGTTAAAATTCCAACACAGATTTTTGGCTGTTTCCGTTGTCCGAGCAGGACGGCTTTGAATGTGGACAACAGGGTATAGGCGGGACGGTCGCGATAGTTTTTAAGGTAACGGATTCTTTGATGATTCAAGTATTGTTAGATCGGTTACCAATCAATCATCTGCTCCAACTTCAACAGTCGGAAACAGTCGATATGTTGGGCAATCATGGCTTGTGCGGTTTGCCGGAAGAAGATGCTCATAGAAAATCCCCTAAATGTCTTAGTGGGAGTTTAGGAGATTTGGAGAATTTTGCAAAGGTCTCAGGTTCATTAGGCATTAGGCAATAGTGCAAAGGGTAGATTACTAAACACAACAAAAAGGTCGTCTGAAAAATTTTCAGACGACCTTTTAGCTTAATTTTTCCGAATAGTCTCTCCAAGGTGGTACAACCATATTTCAATCTTTTCCTGCACAGAAAAGAGAATACAGCAGCTGTATCATATCGTTAACTCGTGAATCGGCAATGTAATATTGCCGCTCTCGGTGGTTCACTTGAAAAGACACCAATCCGGCCTCGCGCAACAGGGCTAATTGACTGGACATCGCCGCTTGAGGGAGACCGGATGATTCAGCCAATTCGGTTACATTGTGCGGTCTTTCGTGCAGCTTACACAGTACGGCGAGGCGATGGGGGTTTGCCAGAAGTTTAAGAAAGGCGGTGGCTTCTTCGTAGGGTGGTTGATTATCGGCAGTGGTCATTGTTTGCGCTTTTCGGCAAATGTGAAGGTCGCATTATCAGTCATAACTGCCGCAGCGGCAACTTTCAGACGACCTCTGTTTAGCGGTTCCATGGCATTTTAGCAAGCAGTCGTGCCATGCCGCAGAATCTGGTTAAACCGGCTGTCAACAGACCCGCGCCGACTACTGCGTCTATCAGATAAAACCAAGGCGACACCAGCGAACCTGCCAACACGCCGAACAGAACCAACCCGCCCGCGATGGTTTGCACCTGCCGCATGATGTCCGGCGCGGCGTGTTCGGCAACTATGGGCAGTCCGGCAGCTTTCCATGCCTGCAAACCGCCTTCAAGAATGTAACACTCGCGTCCCCGACCGAGTTCCGCCAATGCTGCTTCTGCCTGCGCCGTGCGTTTGCCACCCAAACAATAAAAAATCAGACAGGGCGCGGTGTTGTCGGGCAGTTTGTCGCGATGCCGCTCCGGCGGCAGGGACAATGCGCCGCCGATATGCCCTCCCCGATATTCTGCTTGGCTGCGAATGTCTGCCGCTATCGCGCCTTCACGGATTTTCGCTGCCGCTTCCGCAGGAGTAATTCGTGGAAGTTGCCCTTCTTTACTCATGTCTTTACTCATGTTTTGTTTTTTTTTATTTTTTGTTGATGTGGCAGGTATTGATGCCCAATAAGCTATACAACGCGCAGCTTCCTATCAAGGCGGTAGCCAGCGGGATGATGCCCAACCAACCCCACCAGCCGATTTGACCTGTTGCAGCGGCGGCGATTAAGGCTACTCCAATGATAATACGGAGAGTGCGATCCAAAGTACCTAAATTACGTTTCATTTAATTGCTCCTTGTTTGAGAGTGATTCATCTGAAAATAAAAATATATAATAAAAATCATATATAAGAAATATTATATCTTTTGGATAATTGTGTCAAACAGTTTGTAGCCATGCGGTTCAGAAGGATGAGATAACCTTATTTTTAAACGGGTATGTGCAAGCTAAGTTATACCTGATTTGCGACACACAAGGAAAAGGTCGTCTGAAAATCGGTAAAACCGATTTTCAGACGACCTTTTATACCTCTACTTAGCAAGCTAATTCACAAAATCATTGAAGTTGTAATGAGATTCGGCAGTTGTCTTAGTCTATTAATTGATGGTCTGACTAATCCGCCAACTGCTCGGCAACACTTCGAAAACTCATCAAAGCCGCTTCGATATTTTCAATGATTTCATCGGCCAAAATATCGGGGGCGGGCAGATTGTCCAAGTCGGTTAAAGAATGGTCTTTCAGCCAGAAAATATCCAAGCTGGTTTTTTCGCGCTGATTGATTTCATCGATACTAAATTTACGCCAGCGTCCGTCGGGATTGTTTTCGGCATGATAGGTTTCCACACGTTTTGAACGGTCCTCAGGGCAATAGCAGGCAATGAAATCCTGCAAATCTGCCAACTGCATCGGTTTTTTCTTCAGCGTGTGATGCACATTGGTGCGGTAGTCATACACCCAGACTTCTTGGGTAACGGCTTTTTCCTGTGCGGGGCGGTTGTCAAAGAACAACACATTTGCTTTCACGCCTTGGGCGTAGAAAATCCCCGTCGGTAAACGCAAAATCGTATGCAAATCGGTCATCTGCAACAGTTTTTTACGCACGGTTTCGCCTGCGCCGCCTTCAAACAGCACATTATCGGGCACGACCACGGCAGCCCGCCCGTTGTTTTTGAGCATGGTGTAAATATGCTGCAAGAAGTTGACTTGTTTGTTGGAAGTGGTTGCCCAAAAGTCTTGGCGGTTATAGACAAAATCTTCGGTTTCGGCTTCGCCCTCGGCATTGGTAATGGTCATGCTGCTTTTTTTGCCGAATGGCGGATTGGCTAAAACCAAGTCCACTTTGCGTGCGCTTGGCGCAACCAAGGAGTCATCGGAGCTGATCGGGCTATCGCCGTCCATTTCGCCGATGCCGTGTAAAAACAGGTTCATCAAACACAAACGGCGGGTATTGGCGACGATTTCATTGCCGAAAAACGTCCCTTTTTTTAACCGCTCTTTTTGGTCGGTGTTTAAATCGGCGTGTTTTTCCAAATAACTGTATGCCGCCAATAAAAAGCCGCCGGTGCCTGCTGCCGGGTCGGCAATCAGAGTATCTGCCTGCGGGCGGACGCATTCGACAATTGCTTGAATCAAAGCACGCGGCGTGAAGTATTGCCCCGCACCTGATTTGGTATCTTCGGCATTTTTTTCCAAAATGCCTTCGTAAATATCGCCTTTCACATCCACGCCCAAGCGCGTCCATTTGGTTTCATCAATCATCGCTACCAAACGGGATAATTTGGCAGGGTCTTGGATTTTGTTTTGCGCCTTGGCAAAGATTTGGCCAAGCAAGCCTTTGCGCATACTTAAATCGCGCAACAAAGCGAGATAATGACTTTCCAATTCCGCACCTGTGCGGTCGGTCAGACTTTTCCAGTTGTATTCTTCGGGAATGCCGACATCACGATTGTAGGGCGGCTGGCTGTATTCAAACGCCATTTTCAAAAAAATCAGATAAGTAATTTGTTCCAAATAGTCGCCGTAGCTCACGCCGTCATCGCGCAGCATATGGCAGAAACTCCAAACCTTTTGGACGATGGCATTTGAAGTGTGATTTTGCGTTGTGGTCATATTCGTTTTCTCTTTAATTTATTTATCCAAAAGGCTGCCTGAAAAAGCCGCTTTTAAGACGGCCTGTTTGAGTAGCTCGGCTTGCTTGAGTTGTTTGGCAAGTTCGGCGGCGAGTTGGTCGCAGGCGGTGAGTTTGCTTTCTAAAATGGCAACGATTTGGGTTTGTTCATTTATAGAGCAGACTGGAAATGGGATATTTTTTAATGCAGTACCGGTTAAATGTTTAATTGTGGTTCCTGTCAAGAGGTCTGTTACCAATGGTAATTTCACAGCATAGCTTAGATAATAAAACGCAAAATCTGCAGAATAGTATGATGGAAACCTTACTCGGTGTAGTGCTTTTTGAATAAACATTTCAGCCTCATGTTTCCAAACTGCACAACGCCCAGGTTCGCCACCTTCACAAATAATTAAATCACCATACTTTACTGAGTATCTTTCAATCTCATCATCTTCAATTTTCATTGTTTTAGCGTTAGAAAATTCAAAATATCCCCAACGTACATTTATATTTCCTAGATATAGTCGCTCTTTCCCTTTGTTTTTATTTTTATCAAGCATTTTCCCCAGTACATATTCAGAAGCCAAATTCTCTAACTTTACCATCCCCCACCCACTCGGCAAATCTGCAACATTTTCTTCAAACTTAACCGCTTGTGTCGGTGCTTTGGGCTTGCTCGGTTTTTTCCCTTCTTTTCCATTTTGTTCCCATTGGCTGACGGCTGTTTGCCAGTCGGCAAGCTGTTGGGCGTGGTGTTGTTCGCGGGTCGTCTGAATTTGGGCGAGCAGTTCGTTTTCAGACGGCAAGGTATCTGCATGCTTGCTGCGCCATTCTTTGGTGAGCTCGCCGTTAAAGGCGTTTTTGAGCAGGGATTGGCGGTATTGTTGGATTTGCTGTGCTGCGGTTTTCAGACGACCTATGCCCTCGTCGATTTCATCAAACAGGCTTTCGATTTTATTGACGATGGCTTGTTGGGTTTCTTTGCTGGTTGGGTAGATAATGGGCAATTTTTTTAAAGTAGGACTGGAAATTTGTTGAAATGTTGTACCAGTACTATTTTTTAAAAGATATGCCTCATTATTCATCAATGAATACCAAATAAATTTAGTTTCTATATTTTCATTGACCTCAATTCCAGCTACGCCACGCCCTAAACAATAGACTTTATCACTTAAATTTAAACGTCCAATTGTTGCTCGAATACAGATAATGATGTCATTGATTTTGCTTAATTTTATTGCATCACTGGTAAATTTTTGGGGTTGAGGAAACTTTTCCCCTAAATCACTTGCGCCACCAATTAACTGATACCCATTGTTTTGTTTATTATACGATTGACCGCTTGGGGACTGCCCCATTTTTATAATGGATATTTCCCCCAAAGTCGTTTTCTTCCACCCTTCAGGCAATTGCTGTTCTGCGGTCATTGTTATGCTGTCCATTGTTGGTTAATCTCGTTTAATAGGGTGTTAAAGTCTTGGTCGTTGGCGGCAATTTCGCTCAATACATCATAGGCTTGACCTAAGCCGCCGTATTGATTGAACGGGGTAAGTTCAAAGTCGTTTTCTTCGATGGCAAAGGAAGTTATGATGTGGTCGCGAATCATGGTCAGCCATTGCATTTGTTCTTCGGTCAGCGGTTTGTCGGCGCGGGCGTTGTGTTCAAAAGTCCATGTTTGGAAGTTTTTACGCACGGTTTTGCTAAACGGGGTGATTTTGCCATCAATGCCAATCACTCGGCGAACAAGGCTGACTAAGGCGGTAAGTTCGCTTTCTGCCTGTTCGCTGACGTTATCCAAACGCGCGTATGCCTGCCAGATATGACTGAATGCCAATTTCGGTTTGGCTTTTTTAATGGCGGCTACCAGCTCTTTAATCATCGCAAGGCTTAAGGCTTGGCGTTGATAAGGCTGATTATAGAAAATCTGCAAGGCGGTAATTTCGTCTTTGTTGCTGCGTATCCATTCGGCAAAATCTTGGGTCAGGGTTTCATCATTTTCCGCCCAGCCTGCGTGGATGACTTCATCAATCTCGGCGTCAATTTTCTGCTCGTTTTGTTTGCGGATGTCGTCCAACGTGGTGATGAGTTCCATGGAAAGCGGACGTGTGGCGGCTTTGACGCGCTGTTTTTGTATCTGTAAAACGGTTTTTTCAGACGGCATCTCATCGATGGAAATGCCTTCTTGCTCGCAAGCTGCCCGATGGATTTCATCGGCATTGATGGCGTGAAACAGGTCTTTGACCAATTGCGGTAATGGGACGCCGCCTGTAATGGCGGTGA
The DNA here is from genome assembly GCF_982712965.1 of Neisseria flava. Classification (NCBI taxonomy): domain Bacteria; kingdom Pseudomonadati; phylum Pseudomonadota; class Betaproteobacteria; order Neisseriales; family Neisseriaceae; genus Neisseria; species Neisseria flava. The sequence continues at coordinate 10,447 of NZ_CEXQBZ010000134.1, forward strand.
TTTGCTTCTGTTGTTCGTCATCAAGCTGTTTGTTTAAACGGGCAAGGCGTGCCGCCAGTGAGCTGATACTGTCGCTATCAAATGCGCCGCCGAAGACGACGGCTTTCCCTAAATCGGAGAAGCTGACCGAACGCTTGGTGTCTAATTGTTGGCTTGCCGTTTTGAGCGATTTTGTAACACCGATGGCATCGACAATCACATAATGGGTTTTGGCTGATGATGCGGAGGGGCTGACTTTTTGCAAGCCTTCTTTATCAAGCGTGCGTGTGCCGCGTCCTTTCATTTGTTCGAAATAGTTGCGGCTTTTGACATCGCGCATAAACAGCAGGCATTCGAGCGGGCGGACATCCGTTCCTGTGGCAATCATATCGACGGTAACGGCGATGCGCGGGTTGTAGCTATTGCGGAAATTCGCCAAGACGGTTTTGGGTTCTTCGCCGTGTTCGATGATTTCGCCGTTTTCACCCACAATATTGTCTTTGGCTTTGTAAGTGATTTTTTTGCAAAATTCGTTGCCTTGCCCGAACTCTTCCCGCACCATTTTGATGATGTCGTCGGCGTGGCTGTCGTTTTTGGCAAAAATCAAGGTTTTGGGTACTTCTTGACGATTTGGGAACATTACGGGTAAATGGTCGCGGAAAGTACGGATAATGGTGCGGATTTGGCTTGGATTGACAACATCCCTGTCGAGTTGCTTGGCGGTATAGTCTTCATCGCTATCTTGCTGCTGCCAGCGTTTACGGCGTGTGGTGCGTTCGCGGTGTTCGACCAGCTCTTCAGCTTTGAATTTGCCACCTTCAAGGCTGATTTTGGTATTGATCAGATAGACTTCATTGCCTACGTTTACGCCATCGGCAACGGCTTGCTCGTGGCTGTATTCGCTGACGACGTTTTGATTGAAAAAACCAAAAGTGCGGTTGTCCGGTGTGGCGGTTAAGCCGATCAGATAAGCATCAAAATAATCCAACACTTGCCGCCACAGGTTGTAAATGGAGCGATGGCATTCGTCGATAAAGATAAAATCAAAAAATTCGGGTGGCAGATCCGGTTGATAGGCAACGGGCAATGGTTCTTTTAAGCGGTTTTCCCATTCTTCCAATTCCATGCTGTCATCCGGTATCGCTAGGTCTTCCCCTTTTAATAGCGAATACATGCGCTGAATGGTACAAATGCAGACTTCTACGCCGTTGGGAATGTGCGGCGATTTAATCACTTGGGCGTTGTAGAGTTCGGTAAATTTGCGATTGTCGTCAGACGGGGTAAAAACCAACATTTCCTGCTCGGCCTGTTCGCCCAAATTGACGGTGTCGACTAAAAACAAAATGCGGCGTTTGCCTGTGTATTTGAGCAAGCGATACATAATGCTGATGGCGGTATAAGTTTTGCCTGCGCCTGTGGCCATCTGAATCAAGGCGCGCGGCAAATCTTTTGCCAAAGAATCTTGCATATTTTCGATGGCGGTTAATTGGCAATCGCGCAAGCCTAACGCTGCCGCAGACAGATGGTTAGGATTGAGTGCTGGCATGGCTTTAAGTTTGGCGCGCAGGGTGTTTTTGCCTTCGCTTGCCCATTTTTGTAGCGTTTCTGGACGGTGAAAGTGGAATACTTCACGGGCACGCGGCGCGGGATCGTTGCGGTTGGTAAACCGTGTTACTACGCCTGTGCTTTCATATAAAAAGGCAATCTCTGCTTGCTGAATATAATTAAGTTCGCTATCGGCATAGCGCGCGCTTTGCTCTTCTACGGTATTGAGCTTATGTCCAAAGTTTTCCGGCTTGGCTTCAATCATGGCAACCGGATCGCCATCAACAAACAACAGATAATCTACCGGACCGCTGTCGGTCGGATATTCACGTACCGCCACACCCAAACTGCTGTTGCGATTAAAGTTCTTCACCGACTGTACCGCCCAGCCCGCCTGCTCCAATTTTTGATCGATGATGTCGCGGGCTTGCTGCTCGGGGTGTTGGTTGTAGGTTACCTGTTTGCTCATAAATACTATCCTAGATAACGCGTTAAAATTGATAAAAATAGATAGTTAGCTGTGTTTGGTGAAGCTGTATAACTCACTGTCTCACTCCCAAAATCTAAACACGACAACTTTCCCAACTGCTCTGCAACTGCTTTTTATGATTTTCAATGATAACCCAAGTAGCTTTCATTTGCCTCAACTTCACAAGTAAGCATCCTAAAACTTTCTGCTTAAATGGTTTTACATTGAAACAATTTTGGTGCAAATGTATTTTCCTATTCGGAATCAATCTCAAATTATACAGGGTAGATTTAGATTAAATCAGGACAAGGCAAAGAAACCGAAAACAGAACCGGCTTAAACTTGCCCGCTATGCTTTTAAACAAGTAAAACGCGCAAGATTCATATTTTACGATTGTGCGTAAACACAGAAGGCTGTCGGGCTCTCAATTTGGGTCAACTTGCGATATATAAAATAAACAGGTCGTCTGAAAACCGGTAAAACCGATTTTTCAGACGACCTTTTATGTAATTTCTGTTTTAAAAGGGTTGTTTCTATATTATAGAAAAATGTAAATTGTATAATCGCTCAAAATCAATTAGTTGATTTTAATATTTCAATTTATCGCATAAATATGTAAAAATAAAGTGAAAAAGACCAAATTTTAGATCTTATTTTTTACACGGCGTTATAATCTCGCGCACATTTTGTCACTATTTCGCTATCGTTTTGTCATCGCGCAATGACAAAATGGCTGCAAAGCGATATGCCAATCAACATCAAAACGCTCCATAGCAGCTCTGAACAGCAATTTGATAAAAGCATAAGGAATATCGCAAATACTTTACCGCCAAATTCCTTCCTATACACCGAGATCTTTGCAAAATCCCCCTAAACTCCCACCAAGACATTTAGAGGATTTTCCATGAGCACCTTCTTCCGGCAAACCGCCCAAGCCGTGATTGCCAAACACATCGACCGCTTCCCTCTATTGAAGTTGGATCAGGTGATTGATTGGCAACCGATCGAACAGTACCTGAACCGTCAAAGAACCCGTTACGTCCGAGACCACCGCGGCCGTCCCGCCTATCCCCTGTTGTCCATGTTCAAAGCCATCCTGCTCGGACAATGGCACAGCCTCTCCGATCCCGAACTCGAACACAGCCTCATCACCCGCATCGATTTCAACCTGTTTTGCCGTTTTGACGAACTGAGCATCCCCGATTACAGCACCTTATGCCGCTACCGCAACTGGCTGGCGCAAGACGACACCCTGTCCGAATTGCTGGAACTGATTAACTGCCAACTGACCGAAAAAGGCCTAAAAATAGAGAAAGCATCCGCCGCCGTCATTGACGCCACCATTATTCAGACTGCCGGCAGCAAACAGCGTCAGGCCATAGAAGTCGATGAAGAAGGACAAGTCAGCGGCCAAACCACACCGAGCAAAGACAAAGATGCCCGTTGGACAAAGAAAAACGGCCTCTACAAACTCGGTTACAAACAACATACCCGTACCGATGAGGAAGGTTGGTTGGAACATGAAGTTACCCGCCTGACCGTATGCGAATACCTCAAACCATTGCTTGCAGACGGCATCGATACGCTGGTGTTAGGCTGCACGCACTTTCCCTTGCTCAAGCCCTTAATCGGTAGGGAGGCGGGTAATGTCGCGTTGGTTGATTCTGCAATTACGACGGCTGAAGAAACAGCACGCATCCTTGCGCAGGAGGGATTACTCAATACTGACAACAATAATCCCGACTATCGTTTTTATGTCAGCAATATTCCTTTGAAATTCAGAACGATAGGCGAACGTTTTCTGGGTAGGACGATGGAGCAGATTGAAATGGTGTCTTTGGTTTAGGCAAGGTTTGCTCAAACACCCGCATATCCGGAGTAAGGATGTGCGGGTGTTTTGTGAAGGTATGTCAGAAAATGTTTGCAAATTACATTTTAAGTTAATAAAATATAAACTATTATCATTTTTAAAAAAGTTGATATGAAAAATTCACTTATTGCCCAAGCAGCCGGTATCCTGCCTGTGCTGCTGCTTTCTGCCTGCGCGGGCGGCGGCAGTTTCGATTTGGACAGCGTGGAAACGAAACAGCACAACCCGCAGTCCGAAGCACCGAAATACCAAGACGAACAGACTGAAAAACCGGCAAACCCCGATGAAGCGCAGGCGGCGGAAAACGACCGTCCGGTTTACGGTTTTGCAGCCAAAATACCGCGTCGGAACTGGCACCCGAAAAATAAAGAAGATCATAAGGCATTATCAGAAGCGGATTGGGAGAAATTAGGTGAGGGTGAGCCGGGTGAGTTTCCCCAAAAGAATGAGATTTTTGCGATGGATAAGGGTACGCTGAACGAATCCATCACAACGGGCGACGGCAAAAGCCGTGTGGAAGGATACACGGATTTCCAATATGTCCGCTCGGGCTATATCTACCGCAACGGTGTCAATAAAATCGATTTCAAAAACAATATCGCCCTTTCCGGCGCGGACGGCTACCTTTTCTACAAAGGCAGCAATCCTTCCCAAGCTCTGCCGATGGGCAAGTCGATTTACAAAGGCACTTGGGATTATGTAACCGATGCCAAGGAAAAACAGAAGTTTTCCCAGTTGGGTAATTCGCAAGCGGGCGATAGGTACGGGGCTTTGTCTGCCGAGGAAGCGGATGTGTTGCGCAATAAAAGCGAGGCACCGGAAGGTCAGACCGATTTTGGGCTGACCAGCGAGTTTGAGGTGGACTTCGCCGCCAAGACCATGACCGGCGTGCTCTACCGCAATAACCGGATTACCCATAACGAAACCGAAAATAAAACCAAACAAATTAAACGTTACGACATTCAGGCTAACCTGCACGGTAACCGTTTCAAAGGTAAGGCGTTGGCTGCAGATAAAGATACTGGGAACGGTCATCCCTTCGTTTCTGATTCTGATAGTCTGGAAGGTGGTTTCTACGGGCCTCAGGGCGATGAGTTGGGCGGCAAGTTTTTGGCAAACGATAAGAAAGTGCTTGCCGTATTCAGCGCGAAACAGAAAGACGGTGCAGAAAAACCATTGGCTGAAACCTTTATGGACGCTTACCGCATCGGTGCGGATTTTGTGAAAAAACAGATAGACAGCTTCGGCAACGTGGCCAAACTGCTGATTGACGGCGTAGAGCTTGCGCTTGTGCCGTCCGAAGGCACTCAGACGGCATTCCAGCATATATTTGAGAAAGACGGTGTGAAGGTGTCGGTATGCTGCTCCAATTTGGATTACCTGCATTTCGGGGTGTTGGAACACCGCGGTTCGCACGATATGTTCCTGCAGGGCAGCCGTACGCCGGTTTCCGATATGCCTGTAACGGCGGGAGAGGCGGTATATCGCGGTACATGGTCGGGTACTATTGTTAATGGTACGAGCTGGAGTGCCGAACCTTCCAATAAGGAAGGCGGTAACCGGGCGGAGTTTAAAGTTAATTTTGCCGAGAAAACCCTCAACGGTATGCTGACGGCGAAAGACCGCATTGCCCCCGTATTCACCATCACTGCCACGATTCAGGGCAACGGTTTTTCAGGTGTGGCGAAAACCGGTGAAAACGGCTTTGCATTAGATCCGAAAAATACCATCGATCCGAAACGAACGAATATCCGTGCAGATGTGTCCGGCGGCTTCTACGGCAAAAACGCCATTGAGATGGGCGGATCGTTCTCCGGAAATACATTGGAGGGAGAAAGCGGCAAGGCGGCAGTGGTATTCGGTACGAAACGCCAACAGCTTGTCCGGTAAACTGGGCTGCCGGTTGACAGAGGAAAGTTCTTCAGACGGCATATCGGCTTTAAATGCCGTCTGAAGGCAGTAAGTAGAGAAATGATATGAAACAGCAACATTTGTTCCGATTAAATATTTTATGCCTGTCGCTGATGACTGCGCTGCCTGCTTATGCGGATGTTTTACCGTCCGGACAAGTGTGGGAAAAGCAGCTCGATACCGTGCAGGTCAATGCGAAAAAACAGAAAACCCGCCGTGATAACGAAGTAACCGGGCTGGGCAAGCTGGTCAAATCTTCCGAGACGCTAAGTAAAGAACAGGTTTTGAATATCCGAGACCTGACCCGTTACGATCCGGGTATTGCCGTGGTCGAACAGGGTCGGGGCGCAAGTTCCGGCTATTCAATACGCGGCATGGATAAAAACCGCGTTTCCTTAACGGTAGACGGCGTTTCGCAAATACAGTCCTACACCGCGCAGGCGGCATTGGGTGGGACGAGGACGGCGGGCAGCAGCGGCGCAATCAATGAAATTGAGTATGAAAACGTTAAGGCCGTTGAAATCAGCAAGGGTTCGAATTCATCAGAATACGGAAACGGCGCATTGGCAGGTTCGGTCGCATTTCAAACCAAAACCGCAGCCGACATTATCGGAGAGGGAAAACAGTGGGGCATTCAGAGTAAAACTGCCTATTCTGGAAAAGACCATGCCCTGACACAGTCCCTTGCGCTTGCAGGACGCAGCGGCGGCGCGGAAGCCCTCCTTATTTATACTAAACGGCGGGGGAAGGAAACCCACGCGCATAAAGATGCTGGTAAAGGTGTGCAAAGTTTCAACCGGCTGATGCCGGTCGAGGATACCCATCCGTACGCAAATTTCATTGTCGAAGAGGAATGTTCCAATGGATATGCGGCCTGTAAAGACAATGCGAAAAAAGATGCTTTGGCCAAAGATGAGCGCAAAACCGTCAGCACGCAGGATTATACCGGCCCCAGCCGCTTCCTTGCGGACCCGCTTGAGTATGGCAGCCAATCATGGCTGTTCCGACCGGGTTGGCATTTGGACAACCGCCATTATGTCGGAGCCGTTCTTGAACGTACGCAGCAGACCTTTGATACACGGGATATGACTGTTCCTGCCTATTTTACCGAGGCCGATCTGAATGAAAGTGTCCGGAGAAACGGTACGCCGAGCGGCTTTGGCAAATATTCGGGCAATAATAAGGCCGAAAGGCTGTTTGTTCAGGGAGAGGGCGGTACATTGCAGGGTATCGGTTACGGTACCGGCGTGTTTTATGATGAACGCCATACTAAAAACCGGTACGGGGTCGAATATGTTTACCATAATGCTGACAAGGATACCTGGGCCGATTACGCCCGACTTTCTTATGACCGGCAAGGTATAGATTTGGACAACCGTTTGCAGCAGACGCATTGCTCTCACGACGGTTCGGATAAAAATTGCCGTCCCGACGGCAATAAACCGTATTCCTTCTATAAATCCGACCGGATGATTTATGAAGAAAACCGAAACCTGTTCCAAGCAGTATTTAAAAAGGCATTTGATACGGCCAAAATCCGTCACAATCTGAGTATCAATCTAGGGTACGACCGCTTTAAGTCGCAATTGTCCCACAGCGATTATTATCTTCAAAACGCAGTTCAAGCATATGGATCGAAAATCCCGGAAGGGGCGCAGTCACCCAACGGAAGCCAAGGCAAACCGTATTGGGTGTCTATCGGCAAGACCACGGTCAATACATCGCCGATATGCCGTTTCGGCAATAACACCTATACAGACTGCACACCGAGGAATATCGGCGGCAACGGTTATTATGCAGCCGTTCAAGACAATGTTCGTTTGGGCAGGTGGGCGGATGTCGGAGCAGGTATACGTTACGATTACCGCAGTACGCATTCGGAAGATAAGAGTGTCTCTACCGGCACTCACCGCAACCTTTCTTGGAACGCAGGCGTAGTCCTCAAGCCTTTCACCTGGATGGATTTGACTTATCGCGCTTCTACGGGCTTCCGTCTACCGTCGTTTGCCGAAATGTACGGCTGGAGAGCCGGGGAGTCTTTGAAAACGTTGGATCTGAAACCGGAAAAATCCTTTAATAGAGAGACAGGTATTGTATTTAAAGGGGACTTCGGCAATTTGGAAGCCAGCTATTTCAACAATGCTTATCGCGACCTGATTGCATTCGGTTATGAAACCCGAACTCAAAACGGGCAAACTTCGGCTTCTGGCGACCCCGGATACCGAAATGCTCAAAATGCACGGATAGCCGGTATCAATATTTTGGGTAAAATCGATTGGCACGGTGTATGGGGCGGGTTGCCGGACGGGTTGTATTCCACGCTTGCCTATAACCGTATCAAGGTCAAAGATGCCGATATACGCGCCGACAGGACGTTTGTAACTTCATATCTCTTTGATGCCGTCCAACCTTCACGATATGTATTGGGTTTGGGTTACGACCATCCTGACGGAATATGGGGCATCAATACGATGTTTACTTATTCCAAGGCAAAATCTGTTGACGAACTGCTAGGTAGCCAGGCGCTGTTGAACGGTAATGCCAATGCTAAAAAAGCAGCATCACGGCGGACGCGGCCTTGGCATGTTACGGATGTTTCCGGATATTACAATATCAAGAAACACCTGACCCTGCGCGCAGGCGTGTATAACCTCTTCAACTACCGGTATACCACTTGGGAGTCTGTAAGGCAGACTGCCGAAGGAGCGGTCAATAGGCACAATAATGTCGGCAGGTATAACCGCTACGCCGCACCGGGACGAAATTACACCCTGACTTTGGAGATGAAGTTTTAACCTAAGCAACCGTAACCGTGCATCAAGGCAATAGGTGAACGGCACGGATATTGCGGTAAAATTAGAAACGCCGTCTGAAGAATTTCAGACGGCGTTTTTCAATATTCCGGATTAATTGGAGCCGACTTTGATTTTTTGCCACAAGTTGACAGACAGTTTTTTCGCATCTGCGCTCATTTGAGGCATCACGAAACCGTCTTTCATGTCTTGCTCGTTCGGGAAAATAGAACGTGTGTTCACCAACTCGGCAGGCATTTTCTCGCGCGCCGGTTTGCTTGCAGGCGCGAAGGTGACGGCAATGCCGTTTTTCGCAGCCACTTCAGGATCAAGCGTGTAGTTGATGTATTTGTGGGCATTGGCGATGTTTTTCGCATCAGCAGGAATCAGCCAAGACTCAATCCAGAAGCCCATGCCTTTCGGCGTCAAGACTTCAATACCGACATTGTTTTTCACTTCTTCGGAACGGGCTTTCGCCAAGTTCAAGTCGCCGCCGTTACCTGCAGCAAGACAGATGTCGCCGCGCGCCAACTCGTCAATAATAGACGGACTGAAACGTTTTACATCGGGACGGATGGTTTTCAGCACTTCCGCCGCTGCTTTCAAATCATCAGGATTTGCACCCTTGGGGTCTTTACCCAAATAGTTCAACAAAATAGGGAACATTTCGCTCGGTGTATCCCACAAGGCGATGCCGCATGATTTCAGCTTATTGGTGTATTCGGGCTTGAACAGCAAATCCCAACCGTTTTCAGGCAGCTTGCCGCCTAAAAGCTCTTTACCCTTCGCCGTAATCGCCAAAGTGTTGACGCCTGAGAAATAAGGAACAGCATACTGGTTGCCCGGATCGGCAGTTTCCAGCATTTTCAACAATTCGGGGTCGATGTTTTTGTAATTGGGAATCAGGTCTTTATTGACTTTCTGATAAGCACCCGCTTCGATTTGGCGGGGCAGGAAGGCGATACCGGGAACGACCAAATCATAGCCGGATTTGCCGGTCAGCATTTTGGCTTCGAGGGTTTCGTTGTTTTCGTAAAGGTCGTAGGTCAGCTTCAGATTATTGGCTTTTTTGAAGTCTTCAACGGTACTCTCGTCAACGTAGTTCGACCAGTTGTAGATGTTCAAGGTATCGGTGGCGGCTGCTTCGGCATTGGCAGCAGGCGCGCTGCCTGCTTGAGGTTGCTCGGTTTTTTTCTCACCACCGCCGCAAGCGGCCAGCGATAATGCCGCCAATACGGCTAATACGGATTTTTTCATACGGGCAGATTCCTGATGAAAGATTGTTAACAGAAAATGAACACTCTGCACCCCATCATTACCCCGGCACAAAGCGGGGCTATTGTAATGGAAGTAGGTGAGAACTCAAAGCAATATCTGACTGATTTTTATTGAAATAAGGCACGATTTCTTAGACTCGGGAAAACGGCGTTGCACAAGATGTCGTTTTTGGGCAAAATACGGTCGATTTGCGCGCGCAAACAGAGAAAATACTTGCATATAGAGAAATCTGTCTTTAAAATTGCGCGTTTACAGAATTTATTTTTCAGGAGATATTCAATATGGCAAACAGCGCACAAGCCCGCAAACGTGCCCGCCAATCGGTTAAACAACGCGCCCACAACGCCAGCCTGCGTACCGCATTCCGTACCGCAGTGAAAAAAGTGTTGAAAGCAGTTGAAGCCGGCGACAAAGCTGCTGCTCAAGCAGTTTTCCAAGAATCCGTTAAAGTCATCGACCGTATCGCTGACAAAGGCGTATTCCACAAAAACAAAGCAGCCCGCCATAAGAGCCGTCTGTCTGCCAAAGTAAAAGCATTGGCTTAATCTTTCCTGCCATAGTCTTGGTGTTTTATCGCGTCGGGACAGGCAAGCAGATAACGATGCCCCTGAGGTCTTAACCTTTCAGGGGCATTGCCGTATGTGGTGCAAGTTGATGTAAACTTTTCAGACGACCTGCCGTGGAGCTGCTGTAAGGCGTTAAAATGCGGTTTAATCTGTTTTTCAAACGATTAATCCTGATTTTCAGACAAAGGTCGTCTGAAAACACCCAATCGGCAATCCTATGAATAAAATGATGAACAAGATGTTGAAACAGAATTTGGCGCAAAGCGATGTCCAAAAAAACGGAAAACCGTCATTATCCAAATGTCGGCGCGCTTTGATGCTTATCCTCGTCGGCGGAACAGCCGCCCCTGTCGCCTATGCCGACACGGCTTTGCAATGCACTTCCATTCAAGACAATGCCACCCGTTTGGCGTGTTACGACAGCATTTATTCGGCACAACTGCCGCCGCAAGCTCCGCTGCCCGTTATTCGCGAAGAAACCGCCAAAGCGCCGGTCGATTTGCCCAAAACCATCAGCACCAGCCGCAAGAAAAAAACGGCGACGATTGTGTTTGACGAAAATAAAGAACAATCCACCCTTTCGGAAGACAATTTCCGCACCACAGCCGATGCCTACACGCCATTGAGCCTGATGTACGATTTGGACAAAAACGACTCGCGCGGCTTGTTGAGCGTGCGCGAACATAATCCCATGTACCTGATGCCTGCATGGTACAACAGCTCGCCCAACCTCCATCCCCACTCCCCTTCGCGCGGCACAACCAATCAGGAAAAATTCAGCGAACAGAAACACATAGAAACCAAACTGCAAGTTTCGTTCAAAAGCAAAATCGCCGAAGATTTGTTTAAAACCCGCGCAGATTTGTGGTTCGGCTACACCCAAAAATCCGATTGGCAGATTTACAACCAAGGTAGAAAATCCGCGCCGTTCCGCAATACCGATTACGAACCTGAAATTTTCCTGACCCAACCCGTGAAGGCAGATTTGCCGTTCGGCGGAAAACTGCGGATGGTCGGCGCAGGATTCGTCCACCAATCCAACGGACAAAGCCGCCCCGAATCCCGCTCATGGAACCGCGTTTACGCGCTGGCAGGGATGGAATGGGGCAAACTGACTGTTATCCCGCGCGTGTGGATGCGCGCATTCGATCAGACCGGTGAAAACAATGACAATCCCGATATTACCGACTACATGGGTCATGGAGATTTGAGGCTGCAATACCGTCTGAACGACAAACAAAATATTTCGTCCCTGCTGCGCTACAACCCCAAAACCGGACACGGCGCGGTTGAAGCCGCCTATACTTTCCCGATTAAAGGCAAACTCAAAGGCGTCGTGCGCGGCTTTCACGGCTACGGCGAAAGCCTGATTGATTACAACCACAAACAAAACGGCATCGGCATCGGTCTGATGTTCAACGACTGGGATGGAATTTAATGCCGAATCTTGTTTTCAGACGACTTTTTATACCATGTTGCACACAGGTCGTCTGAAAGCAAAACAAACACCCTCCCCATATTAAAAACACTCGTTTCCTATTGCCCAAACGCGTATAATGCAAGGTTTGGGCGATATTTGTCGGAATTATTCAAAAGATGACGGAACAAACGGCCGAAGGCGGAAAAATTGCCAAGGCATTAAAAAAATATCTGATTACAGGCATGCTGGTATGGCTGCCGATAGCCGTAACCATTTGGGCGGTCAGCTATATCATATCTGCCGCCGACCGGCTGATCAGCCTGCTGCCTGAGCAATGGCAGCCTCAATATTTCTGGGGGTTCAACATTCCCGGCTTGGGCATTATTGCCGCCATTGTCGTCTTGTTTCTGACCGGCGTGTTCGCCGCCAACGTTTTGGGGCGTCAAATTCTCGCCGCATGGGACAGCCTGTTGGGACGGATTCCCGTCGTCAAGTCCATCTATTCCAGCGTCAAAAAAGTATCCGAGTCTCTGCTTTCCGACAGCAGCCGCTCGTTCAGAACGCCCGTGCTGGTTCCGTTCCCGCAGCCTAATATTTGGACGATTGCTTTTGTTTCAGGGCATATTCCCGACAAACTCAAAGGCAGCCTGCCGCACGATGACGACTATCTTTCCGTCTATGTGCCAACCACGCCCAATCCGACCGGCGGCTATTACATCATGGTGAAAAAGAGCGACGTGCGCGAACTCGATATGAGCGTGGACGAAGCATTGAAATATGTGATTTCGCTGGGTATGGTGATGCCGGATGAAGTTCGGGTCAAGGTTTTGGCAGAACACAGGTCGTCTGAAAACGACGATACAGAACAAAACAATTAAGGTGTCTTTTTTCAGACGACCTTTTCCTTCTTTTCAAATTGAACAATATAAAAAGGTGATTTTATGCGTACCAACTATTGCGGCCTGATCAGCGAGCAATACTTAGACCAAACCGTAACCGTCAAAGGCTGGGTACACCGCCGACGCGACCACGGTGGCGTGATTTTTATCGACCTGCGCGACCGCGAAGGCATCGTCCAAGTCGTGATTGACCCCGATACGCCTGAAGCGTTTGCCACTGCCGATTCCGCCCGCAACGAATACGTTTTGAGCATTACCGGCCGTGTGCGCAACCGTCCTGAAGGCACAACCAACGACAAAATGATTTCCGGCAAAATCGAAATCCTTGCCAAAGAAATCGAAGTCTTGAACGCCGCTGCTACGCCGCCGTTCCAAATTGACGACGAAAACATCAGCGAAAACGTGCGCCTGACCAACCGCGTTATCGACCTGCGCCGTCCGGTGATGCAGCGCAACCTGCGCCTGCGTTATCAAGTCGCTATGGGCGTTCGCCGTTATCTGGACGCGCAAGGCTTCATCGACATCGAAACCCCGATGCTGACCCGTTCCACGCCTGAAGGCGCGCGCGACTACCTCGTGCCGAGCCGCGTTCATCCGGGCGAGTTTTTCGCGCTGCCGCAATCACCTCAATTGTTTAAACAACTGTTAATGGTGGCGGGTTTCGACCGTTACTACCAAATCACCAAGTGCTTCCGTGACGAAGACTTGCGCGCCGACCGCCAGCCCGAATTCACCCAAATCGACTTGGAAACCTCGTTCTTGAACGAGGATGAAATCATGGACATCACCGAAGGCATGGCAAAACAAGTCTTCCAAGACGCGCTGGGCGTGGACTTGGGCGATTTCCCGCGTATGCCTTATGCCGAAGCCATGTTCTACTACGGCTCCGACAAACCCGATATGCGCATCAACCTGAAATTCACCGAGCTGACCGACCTGATGAAAACGGAAGAATTCAAAGTCTTCCGTGGCGCAGCCGACATGAAAGGCGGCCGCGTGGTTGCCCTGCGCGTACCGAACGGCGCGAAATTCAGCCGCAAAGAAATCGACGAATACACCAAATTTGTCGGCATCTATGGCGCGAAAGGTTTGGCGTACATAAAAGTGAACGATGTCAGCAACCTCTCCAACGGCGAAGACAGCGGTCTGCAATCTCCAATCGTGAAATTCCTGTCTGAAAACGCCCTGAAAGAAATCATTGCACGTACCGGCGCTCAAAACGGCGACATCATCTTCTTCGGCGCAGACAAAGCCAAAGTCGTGAACGAAGCCATCGGCGCACTGCGTATCAAAGTCGGTTTGGAACACGGCGCGGAAAACGGCTACTTCGTGGACGAATGGAAACCTTTGTGGGTCGTCGATTTCCCGATGTTCGAATACGACGAAGACGGCGACCGCTGGGCAGCCATGCACCATCCGTTCACCTCGCCCAAGCCCGGTCATGAAGACCTGATGGCGTCCGATCCTGAAAACTGCCTGGCCCGCGCCTACGACATGGTGTTGAACGGTTGGGAAATCGGCGGCGGTTCTATCCGTATCCACCGTGCCGACGTACAGGAAAAAGTATTCGCCGCACTGAAAATCAGCCCCGAAGAGCAACAGGAAAAATTCGGCTTCCTCTTGGACAACCTGAAATTCGGTGCGCCTCCGCACGGCGGTTTGGCATTCGGCCTCGACCGTCTGGTAACACTGATGACCGGTGCCGAATCCATCCGCGACGTGATTGCCTTCCCGAAAACCCAACGCGCCCAATGTCTGCTGACCAACGCACCGAATGCGGTGGACGACAAACAGCTGCGCGAATTGAGCTTGCGCCTGCGTCAAAAAGCGACTGAAAACAAAGAAGCGTAATCTTGAGAAACAGGTAAACAACGCCTGATAATAGAAAGGTCGTCTGAAACCTAATTACACGGGTTTCAGACGACCTTTTTCATTGTTGGTAGCAAGGTATTGCAGGAAAGAGTTTTTTATAGTCAATTAAAAACAAAATAGTACAATACTCAACTTTGAAGGTTTAACCATGGCATACTCTGCGGACTTAA
>NZ_CEXQBZ010000135.1:0-24422 GCF_982712965.1 Neisseria flava
ACCGCGTCGGCATAGAAAACCGACCCGCTATCGTCGACCAGAAAACCCGCATCGGCGATTGGGAAGCCGACACCATCGTCGGCAAAGGACAGAAAAGCGCATTACTGACCTTGGTCGAACGCGTTACCCGCTACACCATCATCTGCAAATTGGACAGCCTCAAAGCCGAAGACACTGCTCTGGCAGCCATTAGGGTATTAAGGGCACATAAAGCCAGAGTCCACACCATCACCATGGACAACGGTAAAGAATTTTACCAACACACCAAAATAGCCAAAGCATTGAAAGCGGAGACTTATTTTTGCCGCCCCTACCATTCTTGGGAAAAAGGGCTGAATGAGAACACCAACGGACTCATCCGACAATATTTCCCCAAGCAAACCGATTTCCGAAACATCAGCGATCGGGAGATACGCAGGGTTCAAGATGAGTTGAACCACCGGCCAAGAAAAACACTTGGCTACGAAACGCCAAGTGTTTTATTCTTGAATCTGTTCAAACCACTGATACACTAGTGTTGCACTTGAAATCCGAATCCAAGGTCGTCTGAAAACGTTTTTCAGACGACCTTTTGCAATCTTTCCAAGCTTTTATTGATAAACCCGTCCGTTGTGCTCCAACCAGCCGTCGGTATGGCGGCCTGCGGGGTCGTGGTGCGTCCAATGGAGGACGCCGCCCTGCTCCGACCATTCGTATTCGCCGTAGAAGCCGACTTTATCGCCTTTTTTCAAGCCTTTAATTTTGTCGGCGAGGTCGATGTTGTGCGCCACTAAAAGCGTTTGCCCGCTCGACAGTTTCAAGATAAAACGCTGATGGCGCGTGCCTTGGTTGTCGTCGGGCAGCGTTTTCAGAACCGTACCTGAGCCCTTCACCTGAATATCGCTCTCTTGGTTTTCAAAGGCTTGCTGCAATATTTGTTCCGCGCTGCCCTGTCCTGCTTGGCGGTCGTTCTTCGGCTGCTTCGGTTGCGACTTTTTGGATGAAGGCTGCTCAGGCTGGGGCTGTTCGGATGGGCGTTTTTCCGCTTGGGTTTGGGTCTGTGTTTGGGTGGGTACGGCATCCGCTGCCTGACCCTGCCGCCCCTGCTGCATTTTTTGATAACCGACTACCACTGCGGCAACAATCAGTATCCAAATCCATTTGTTTTTATTCATAAAATCCGTGCCCAAAAAAATGCCCGACGGTTCATCGGGCATAAATTATTTGAAAGGAGTTAAATCACGATAACGTGAGCCACCATTATATACAAAATCGGCGGAAAAATCAGCATTTTCAGTCCGATACCTGAAGCGGCGGCGTGATCACGCTTTTTTGTTTCCCTGACTGTATTTCATTTCGTATTTGATGTCGTTCAGGATTTTTTTCACGTTGTAATCCAAAAGCTGTTCCACCAAATCGGGCGCCTGTTCGCTGAGGGTTTGTTGGAGCTGGTAGGTAAACAGCGCCATTTGTTTCTGCACGGCGGTGCGTATCATGCCGTTGACTGCGTCGGCGACGTGTGGGCGCAGGCGTTTGATCAAACGCTCGCTCAGGTCTTGCTCGGAAATGCAGAACACTTCCCTGCGGTTGATAACCTGCGGGTTCAACACGTTGATATTGACGGTAA
This sequence comes from Neisseria flava, assembly GCF_982712965.1. Taxonomy (NCBI): domain Bacteria; kingdom Pseudomonadati; phylum Pseudomonadota; class Betaproteobacteria; order Neisseriales; family Neisseriaceae; genus Neisseria; species Neisseria flava. The sequence continues at coordinate 1,607 of NZ_CEXQBZ010000135.1, forward strand.
TCGGTGGCATTTCTTGTTTGGGGTCGTCTGAAACCTGCTCTTGCGCCTGCGGATTTTCATTTTCAGACGACGTTGCCTCTTCTTCTGCGGGCGCGTCAAATTCGACCGTTTTACGTTTCGGGTTCAGCCAAACCGTACGCGTGGACTCGATTTGTCTGTCTGTCGCACTCATTTGCAGCGAAGACTGAGCGTTCAACCAGTTTTCCTGCAAAATCACCATCGCATCGGTCTCCGCCGTTTCGGCAGCGTCTTCCTCCAACATGGCGTTGTGTTCTTCCTGCCATTTGCGCAGATATTCCGTCAACACGGCATCGCGGTTGGCATCGTCGAGCTTGACCGACTTGGCTTTGGGCTTCTGCTCGAGAGCTGGCTCTTGAGATTCGCGCACCAAAGGCGCGTGTGTGTAAGGTGCGTTCAATTGGCGGGTTTGCCGCAGCTTTTCCAAGCGGCTTTCCCAATCCAGGCTTTCATCCGTTTGTTGTGGCGTATCGGGACGATTCGTATCCATTTTTTGCTTTCGTTCTTCCGTTGTGTCATTTCATTTCACGCGCATAGCGAATGCCGTGATTTGCTATAATGCGGTATTTTAACAGATTCCCAGGAACACATCATGAGCAGCATCGAACAACGCCTCGAATATTTGGAAGAAGCCAACGACGTTTTGCGTATGCAGAACCACGTCCTCGCCACCGCCCTCAAAGGCCTGATCCGTTCGCTGCCGTCCGACATGGCAAACGAAGCCGTCGAGTCCATCCAGCTTGCCTTTGAAGACGCGCTCGCCGAATTGAACTACGAAGACAGCCCGCATACCGACCTCTTCCATGACGTAACCTACGCTTTTTTCCGCGAAAAAGAACACTGACGCGTAGCGACTTCCCCAAACCGTGTTAAACTATCCGTTTATTTATTAATATCCGTAAAGAAGGAACCTCCCCATGAACATGAAAAAATGGATTGCAGCCGCCCTCGCCTGCTCCGCGCTGGCACTCTCCGCCTGCGGCGGCCAAAGCAAAGACGCATCCTCGTCAGCCCCTAAAGCCGACAAAGTGTACCGCGTCGCCGCCAATGCCGAATTCGCCCCTTTCGAATCATTGGATTCCGCCGGCAACGTTGAAGGTTTCGACGTCGATTTGATGAATGCCATGGCAAAAACCGGCAACTTCAAAGTCGAATTCAAACACCAGCCTTGGGACAGTCTCTTCCCCGCCCTCAAAAACGGCGATACGGATATCGTCATCTCCGGCGTAACCATTACCGACGAGCGCAAGCAATCCATGGATTTCACCGACCCTTATTTTGAAATCACCCAAGTCGTCCTCGTTCCCAAAGGCAAAAAAGTCGCCTCTTCAGACGACCTCAAAAACATGGCGAAAGTCGGTGTCGTTACCGGTCAAACCGGCGACTTCTCCGTTTCCAAACTCTTGGGCAACGACAATCCGAAAATCGCCCGCTTTGAAAGCGTTCCTTTGGTCATCAAAGAGCTGGAAAACGGCGGCGTGGATGCCGTGGTCAGCGACAGCGCGGTCATCGCCAACTATGTGAAAAACAACCCGACCAAAAGCATGGACTTCATCACGCTGCCTGATTTCACGATTGAAAACTACGGCATTGCCGTACGCAAAGGTGACGAAGCGACCGTTAAAATGCTGAACGAAGCGCTGAAAAAAGTACGCGACAGCGGCGAATACGACAAAATCCACGCCAAATACTTCGCCAAAGAAGGCGATAAAGCGGCAGCCGCCAGCCAACCTGAAGCAGCCAAATAATCTGTTTCAACGTTCTTAAGCAATAAGAAAGGTCGTCTGAAAGCCTGTACCGCGGTTTTCAGACGACCTTTTGTTTAATGAGCGGGCCATCTTATCTCTAATGACGGCTATACTGTCCCTGCAATTTCCCGACTGACATCTACGGACAATCGCCCCAAGAGATTCAAACGTTTTAATGTTTGCAACGACATTGCAAGATTTTGCCCAAAACTCCAATACCCTTGAAAGTGAATTTATGTCTAATCAAATAGAACAACAATCAGACTATGCCATCGCTGCCGTGGTATATGCTGATGAAGGCGATGCTGCGATAACTGCATTATGGCAGGCCGTGCGCCGGTTGCAACAAGACGGATGGCGCGTGGCCGGACTATTGAATCCGATAGACAACGAAGGTAAGCACAGTAATTCGGAGCTGGCTTCCGTCGCAGACAACCGATGCTTTTCCATCTTCCAAAATCTCGGCAACCATTCCAGTGGCTGCAAACTGGACGCCGGCGCACTGGCAGCGGCAGGTTCGGTGATTCGCGAAGCCATAGCGGAAGGCACGGATTTGGTAGTCATTAACAAATTTGGCCATGGAGAAATCGATAACCGCGGTTTGTTGTTGGAATACCTTGCCGCTATCAGCTCAGGTATTCCGGTTCTAACCACCTTGCAAAGCAAATACCTGCCGGACTGGCGAAGCTTTTCAGGCGAAGCGGGTGGGGAACTACCTGCAGATACCGATACCGTTCTTGACTGGATAAAGCAATCCGTCAAACGAACCTTGCCTTAAAATATTAACCCACCACACGGCAGACTGCCTTATTCATATGTGTATTTTTCAATTTTATGGTTATGAAGTCTGCTGTTTCCACTGTCTTTCTTATTTTGATGAAGACAACCGTAACTATTTTTTCAACCCCTACTCGATACTCCCAAAGTAGTATATACTTTTACTCCTTAAGACAGCCTTACCCCCTTATTTTGCTGTCTTAGGCTACGCTTTCTATGCATATTTTTCTTGTATGCGCTCCTATAAACTCCTAAGCGTCAAAATTTTTTAAAATAAGCTACCATTACCACCCCATAATTAACAGCCATGTTCAAATGGCTTGCTAGACAGGCCATCTAGAAACCAAACCAAAAGGAACACTACCATGAAAATCAGAGCACAAGTCGGCATGGTTCTGAACTTAGACAAATGTATCGGCTGCCATACCTGCTCCGTTACCTGCAAGAACGTCTGGACTTCGCGTGACGGCGTAGAGTATGCGTGGTTTAACAACGTCGAAACCAAGCCAGGCATCGGCTTTCCGAAAAACTGGGAAGACCAAAACAAATGGAATGGCGGCTGGGTGCGCAAACCCAACGGCAAACTGGTACCTAAGCAAGGCGGCAAATTGAAGATTTTGGCGAATATTTTTGCCAACCCGAACATGCCGCAAATCGACGACTACTACGAGCCGTTCACCTACGATTACGAGCATCTGCAAAACGCGCCGAAAATGAAAACGCCGCCGACCGCCCGTCCTGTCTCTGTGCTCACCGGCAAAAAAATGGACAAAGTGGAATGGGGTCCGAACTGGGAAGACGATTTGGCAGGCGAATTTGAAAAACGTGCAAAAGATGTACTGTTTGAAGGCATTCAAAAAGACATGCACGCTGCGTTCGAACAAACCTTCATGATGTACCTGCCGCGCCTGTGCGAGCATTGTTTGAACCCGACCTGTGTGGCATCCTGCCCGTCAGGCAGCATCTACAAACGCGAAGACGACGGCATCGTACTGATCGACCAAGACAAATGCCGTGGCTGGCGTATGTGCGTATCCGGCTGCCCCTACAAAAAAATCTACTACAACTGGACTTCCGGCAAAGCTGAAAAATGTACATTCTGCTATCCGCGTATCGAAGGCGGCCAGCCGACCGTGTGTTCCGAAACCTGCGTAGGCCGCATCCGCTATTTGGGCGTACTGCTGTACGATGCAGACAAAATCGAAGAAGCCGCGTCAGTGGAAAATCCGCAAGACCTGTACGAACAGCAACTGGGCGTATTCCTCAACCCGCATGACCCCGAAGTACAACGCGAAGCATTGAAACAAGGTATCAGCCAAAGCTGGCTTGATGCTGCCCAAAAATCGCCCGTGTACAAAATGGCAATGGAATGGAAAGTGGCATTCCCGCTGCACCCGGAATACCGCACCTTGCCAATGGTTTGGTACATCCCGCCGCTTTCACCGATTCAATCTGCCATCGAAAACGGTTTGGTGGGCGAAAACGGTATTATCCCAAGCGTGGATGAAATGCGTATCCCGCTGAGATATCTGGCCAACCTGCTCACCGCCGGCAAAATTGAGCCAATCAAAGAAGCACTGGAGCGCATGATTGCTATGCGCCGCTTCAAACGCGGACAAGTGGTTCACGGTGAAACACCGGCTCAAGCACTGGAAGGTACCGGCCTTACGCCCGAAATGGTCGAAGACATGTATCAAATCATGGCTATTGCCAATTATGAAGACCGCTTCGTCATCCCGACTTCACACAAAGAAATGGTTGAAAACAGTTTCGGCGATAAAGCCAGCTGCGGCTTTACCTTCGGCAACGGCTGCTCCGGCGGCAGCAGCGAAGAAAGCCTGTTTGGCAAACGCAAAGGCACACCGATTATTTTCCACGGTCTGCGCAAAGATGCGGAAAAAAATCGTGAAGAAGGAGTACGTTGATGAGCGCGAATCCCGTTTACAAATGGTTTTCCGCGCTGTTGTGCTATCCTGAAGCCGAGATGATCGAAGCTCTGCCTGAGTTTCAGGCTGCCTTGAAAGAATGGCTCGAACTGCAATCACAGGAAGGTCGTCTGAAAAACTTTTTAGACTACCTAGGCAATCACAATCTGCGCGAATTGCAGGAAAACTACGTTGCTACCTTCGACCGCAATCGCAACCACGCACTCTATATTTTCGAGCATGTTTACGGCGAAGACCGAGACCGCGGCAGCGCGATGGTGGACTTATTGCAAGAATACCGCAACCACGGCTTCGAGTTGGGCGACGACGAATTGCCCGACTATCTGCCCGCACTGCTGGAATACTTAAGCCAAGTGCCGTCAGAACACGCACAAAAACTCTTGGGCGATGCCGTACATGTGATCGCCCACATCGGAGGAAATCTTGAGAAAAGCGGTTCGCCTTACGCCGTATTGCTGCAAGGCATTACCGCGCTCAGTCCGGTCGCACCACAACCTCTCATCGAGCCCCCCGTGCGCGATATGGACGAAGCCATGGAAACATTCGGCCCAGATATTTCCGGCACCGAGCCACTGCTAAAACCAAGCGTCGAAACCGTACAGTTTTATCCTAAAGCCGCTTTTCAGGCGGACTCAAAAGGAGTATGAACATGAATACCCTGCACCAATTCTTCTTCGGCATCTTCCCCTATATTGCTCTTGCAATCTTCTTCTTCGGCAGCCTCGTGCGCTTCGACCGTGAGCAATATTCATGGAAAAGCGAATCCAGCCAACTCCTTTACGAAGGCCAGTTGCGCTTAGGTAATATACTATTTCACGTCGGCATCATAGCCGTATTCTTCGGACACTTGTTCGGACTGCTCACCCCTTTATGGTTTTGGGATGCTCTAGGCGTTTCCCACGGTGCCAAACAAATCTTTGCGATGGTAATGGGCGGCATCTTCGGCACAACCGCAATGATCGGCTTAATTATCTTGCTGCAACGTCGTCTGAAATGCGACCGCTTGGCTGCAAACACCACTTGGCGTGACAAACTGGTATTGCTTTGGCTCATCACCACCTTGGGTTTGGGTTTGTTGACTATCTTTGTGAGCATGAGTCATACAGACGGTCATGAAATGGTGAAACTGATGAGCTGGGCTCAACATATTGTAACCTTCCGCGGTGAAGCTGCCAACTATATCAAAGATGTAAGCTTTCTGTTTAAATTGCATATGGTAATGGGCATGGGCTTGTTTGTCATTTTCCCATTCACCCGCTTGGTGCACGTATGGAGCGGCTTCGCCAGCGTTGCTTATCTCGGCCGCGCATGGCAACTGGTTCGCCGCCGCTGATTTCTTTAAATTTTTAACAGGCCATCCGAAGAATTTTCGGATAGCCTGTTTTATTATTACGATCAGGTTGGCTATTTTAAATACCCTATCCATCCAATTCACCAAACGACACAAGCCAACCTACTTGATGAAATATATGGTTAATTATAAAGTACTAGGCTCATTTAGCACCGACTTATTTCCCATCTTCATATCGGTCTGAATATTATAAGAAATCGGACATTACGCATTCACGCCGCCTCGAATTGGATTACAGCATAGACGATACCCCCCATATTTACCTTACCGCAACCAGAAAGACTTTTAAAAGATGAGTTTGAATGAAACTATCCGCATTGCCTTGATAGACGACCATACCCTGTTCCGTAGCGGTATAAAAGCCCTACTGACCAGACAGGATAACTATGAAGTAGTCGGTGAAGCAGCTGACGGTCTCAGCGGTGTGAAATTAGTTGAGCAAACCGATCCCGACGTTGTATTGCTAGACTTGGACATGCCTGTAATGAACGGGCGCGAAGCTTTGGCTCAAATCCTTAGCAGTCGGCCTGAACAGGTAGTGGTAATGCTGACTGTCTCTGAAGATAGCGAAGATTTAACTGAGTGCATGCGTCTCGGGGCGCGCGGCTTTTTACTAAAAAACATCCATGCGGATTTTCTGGTTGATGCCATCCGCAAAGCAGCAGAAGGCGATAATGTTTTTTCACCTGAGATGACTGCCCGCTTGGTACAATCTCTGATTCAACCCAATACCCCTCCAGCAACCAGGGCGTTGGATGCACTGACAACGCGGGAATTGGAAATTCTTGGCTACCTAGCTGCCGGGCACAGTAACAAAATCATTGCACGTAAGCTTAATCTGGCGGAATCCACCATCAAAGTACATGTGCAGAGTATTTTGCGCAAACTTGAATTATCCAGCCGCGTACAGGCTGCCGTTTATGCCGTTCAACATAATGTACCACAGCCGCTCTGACCACCCACTCTCCTTTTTAAGAATACTTCAGCATAAGGAACACTCATGAAAAGCAGTGCCCGCAATCAACTGGCCGGTACGGTAACCCACATCGAACACAGCAACGGCTCATGCCTGGTTACCCTTGCCAGCGCAGGCGGTATCGAAATTCATGCACAAATCAGCAGTTTCAGCCTAAAGCGTTTGAAACTGTCTGTCGGCAGCCCGGTTATCGCCATGATTAAAGCAGCATCGGTCGTACTGGCGACTGACCTCGCACCCATGACATTATCGGCAGAAAACTGCCTGCACGGCACTGTGAAACGTGTGGAACAAGGGTCAGTCAACAATGTCGTTACACTTGATATTAATAATGAAATTAACTTATGTGCAACCATTACACTCTACAGCAGCGAAACGCTTGCCCTAGAACAGGACCGACCGGCCACTGCCGTTTTCAATGCCAATCAAGTCATGTTAGGCGTTTTAATTTGAAACAGAAAATTTCCAACATATGCAAAAGGTCGTCTGAAATGGTTTTCAGACGACCTTTTTCTACAATGCTTGACGTTTTACAAAGCCAAAGCGTACCATCCTATGTATCTACGCCTAAATAACTAGTACCCTGCTTATTTAAGACTAATTTCTACTATTCCAATGCTTTGCTATGTCCATGCTTCAGAGCAATGCGTGATAGCTCGCGAACGCGTAAGTTAAAGCTGTGTAAAAATCCGATTAACTTATGGTAAACCACTAGAAAGGAAGGGGCAGCAAGATGGCCTCGGAAACTTACAAACGCTACTCGGTGCTATTCTCCAGCACTCTATCTTTTACTGTCTGTTTTATGATTTGGATGATGCTGGCCGTTGTCGGCATCAAAGTTCAGGAAGAAATGGGGTTTAACCAAACCCAATACGGCATTCTGATTGCTCTGCCGGTGCTTTCCGGTGCGCTGATCCGTGTACCGTTAGGCATCCTTACCGATAAATTTGGCGGCCGTATCGTGCTGTTTACCTTGATGATCCTATCCGTACCAACCATTTTTCTGATGCGCTACGCCAATCAATATTGGCATTTCTTGGTAATCGGTCTGGTGATGGGCTTGGCCGGCGGTTCGTTCTCGGTAGGTACTCCCTATGTGGCACGCTGGTTCCCCAAACACCAACAAGGCGTGGCAATGGGGATATTCGGCGCGGGCAATGCAGGTAGTGCAATCAATAAATTCCTTGCCGCCTGGCTGATTGTTACCTTTGGAACTTGGCAGATTGTCCCTACCGTATACTCAGCCATTATGCTGGCTACCGCGATACTCTTTTGGTTTACCAGCTATCACGATCCCAAACACTTGGTCTCTTCCAACGTTACGTTGAAAGAACAATTAGCACTCTTGAAAGACCCGGGCGTGCTGCGATACAGCCAATATTACTCCGTAGTCTTCGGCGGCTATGTGGCACTGGCATTGTGGATGACCAAATACTATGTGGGCGAATACGGTATGCCACTGCAAACGGCGGCATTTTTGGCAGCCTGCTTCTCACTGCCGGGAGGTGTACTGCGTGCTTTCGGCGGCTACCTTTCCGACAAATTCGGTGCATATAAGGTAACTTGGGCGGTAATGTGGTTGATTTGGATATGTTTCTTCATACTCTCCTACCCGCAAACCGATCTTTCCATCCGCACGACCGACGGCGGTTCGCTAACCATGCACCTCGGTCTCAATGTAACCGTATTCACGATACTAATGTTCACAGTGGGTGTAGCCACTGCGGTAGGCAAAGCTTCCGTATTCAAGTTTGTAGCTGACGACTATCCCGATAATATCGGTGCCGTATCCGGTATTGTCGGCCTGGCCGGTGGCCTGGGCGGTTTCCTTCTGCCGATTATGTTCGGCGCATTGGAAGACTGGACTGGCATTCGCTCTACTTCTTTCATGCTGCTCTACGGTACAGTCTGCGTTTCGCTGATTTGGATGCACTTTTCGTTTAAAGCCAAACGCGAAAGTGATATGAAAGCCTTAAAAGAGCGTCAATCCTAAATCTGTAGTTCGTCTGAAAATTTTCAGACGACCCAACACCTATCAGAAGGAGCCCTTTTTATGTCTCATCTTATCGAACATTGGCAGCCGGAAGATAAAACCTTCTGGCAGCAAACAGGTAAAAAAATTGCCACCCGCAATTTGTGGATTTCTATCCCTGCCCTCCTCCTTGCCTTCGCTATCTGGCAAGTATGGAGCGTGGCGGTAGTCAACCTGCCCAATATCGGCTTCAAATACAGCGAAAACCAGCTCTTCTGGCTGGCCGCCCTGCCCGCCTTATCCGGGGCGACCTTGCGTATCTTCTATTCTTTCATGGTGCCCATATTCGGCGGCCGCAAATGGACGGCCATCTCTACCGCCAGCCTGCTGCTGCCGGCTATCGGCTTGGGTTTTGCCGTTCAAAACCCGAACACCAGCTACATTACCATGATGGTACTGGCGCTCCTGTGCGGCTTCGGCGGCGGCAACTTCTCCTCCAGCATGTCCAATATCAGTTTCTTTTTCCCCAAAGCCGAAAAAGGCACTGCTCTCGGCCTGAATGCAGGCTTGGGCAATCTGGGGGTATCTGCCGTACAGTTTGTCGTACCGCTCATTATTACTGCAGGTGTCTTCGGAGCCCTTGGTGGAGAGCCGCAAACTTGGACGAAAGGCGATGTAACCAAACAAATTTGGTTACAAAACGCCGGCTTTATCTGGGTGCCTTTCATTATTCTTTCCACCCTAGCCGCTTGGTTTGGCATGAACGATTTGGCTTCCGCCAAAGCCAGCTTCAAAGACCAGGCCGTGATTTTCAGCCGCAAGCATAACTGGATTATGTGCATCCTTTATTTGGGCACTTTCGGCTCCTTCATCGGTTTTGCCGCAGGCTTCCCCTTGCTGATCAAGAGTCAGTTTACCGGGATTGATCCTGTAAAATATGCCTTCCTCGGCCCTTTGGTCGGTGCTTTGGCCCGCCCATTCGGCGGCTGGATCTCTGACAAAATCAAAAGCGGCGCACTGATTACCCAATTTGTTTTCATCGGCATGATTGTGGCGGTATGCGGCGTAATTTTCTTCCTTCCCAACAATGGTGAAGGCGGCAACTTCTGGGGCTTCTTTGCCTGCTTCCTGGCTCTATTTACACTCACCGGAATTGGTAATGGTTCTACCTTTATGCAGGTACCGGTAATTTTCCTTAATATGCACCAAAAATTTGCCGAAGAAGGCAAAGTCAGTGAAGAGCAAGCCCGTTTGGATGCTACCAAAGAAGGCGCAGCCGTAATCGGCTTTACTGCCGCCTTTGCAGCCTATGGCGGCTTCTTCATTCCGAAAAGCTACGGCACATCCATCGACCTAACCGGTGGTGTAAATGCCGCCCTGATTGGCTTTATCATATTCTATGCAATTTGTGCGGCACTTAACTGGTGGTATTACACCCGTAAAGGCGCTGAAGCCAAATGCTGATGTCCGAACACTAAGTACACAGGCCGTCTGAAAGCTTTCAGACGACCTGTCTTTATCATTACTAATTCTAAAGTATTAATCCAACTATGTCTTTTGACCACTGCCAAATGCTTTGTATGCATTCAAATCTGATTTTTACTGCTTTACCATGACGGATATTCAACCAGTATCCCCTATCCCACAAATTTCCAAACAGTTAAATTACTGGAAGACAACTTGCAGCACAGGAGACACACACCATGGCACTTACATCCGTCAGCGAACTGCAAACCCTGATTCATGAACACATCACCCGCACACCACGTCTGCCTGAAATCGAGCATATTCCTGTTGCCCAAAGCATAGGGCGCGTTTTAGCCGAGGACATGGTGTCCGCCCTAAACATTCCCGCTACCAACATTTCCGCCATGGACGGCTACGCCCTACCGTCTGATGCTGCCGCCGGAAGCTGTTGGCAGATAGTAGGCGAATCTGCCGCAGGTAAACCTTTCGCCGGCGACCTGCCCAAAGACGGCTGCATCCGTATCATGACCGGGGCTGTGGTTCCACCCGGCAGTACCTGCGTAGTATTGCAAGAAAACACTAAAACCGAAGGCAACGCCATTATCCTTACCCAAGACGTAGCCGTTGGTGCCAATATCCGCTACGGCGGCGAGGAAGTGGCAGCCGGCGATACAGTGCTTACCGCCGGCCGTATCCTCCGCCCTGCAGACGTGATGCTGTTGGCTGCTATTGGTATCGGACAAGTACCGGTTTACCGCAAAATCAAAGTAGCCGTGCTGTCTACGGGCGACGAACTTAACGAACCCGGCACGCCTGCCACCGACAATGGGCAAGTTTACGACAGCAATCGCCACACCTTAATGGCACGCTTGGCTGCCATGCCGGTGGAAGTTTTGGATTTGGGACAAGCTGCCGACGATTTGGAAAGCGTGCTGCATACATTGAACGAAGCTTCATGTATGGCTGACGTAGTGATTACTTCTGGCGGCGTATCGGTAGGCGATTACGATTATATGCGTGAAGCAGTCAATCGCCTGGGAGCTATCCATCACTATAAAGTCGCCATCAAACCGGGCAAACCGTTTGTATTCGGTCAAATGTTGAAAACTTGGTATTTCGGTCTGCCCGGCAATCCCGTTTCCGGCTATGTAGGTTTCGACTTGTTTTTGAAAGCCGCACTCTGGCAGTTATGTGGGGCACAAGACATTCCCCAACCTTTCCGTTTGCAGGCCGTATTATCTCAGCAAGTAAAAAAATCTCCTGGTCGTATGGACATCCAGCGTGCCGTATTGACACAAACTGCCGACGGCACATGGGAAGCTTCCCCCGCCGGCGAACAGGATTCCCACCGTGTATGGGGTGTCAGCCGTGCCAATGGCTACATTATCCTACCTGCCGAGGCAGGTAACCTACCTGCCGGCGCTACCGTTACTATCCAACCATTTACAGAGGCTTTTCTATGAGCGCGTTAACCGATTCTTTTAACCGTCGGCTAACCTACCTGCGTCTGTCGGTAACCGACTTATGCAACTATCGCTGTACGTATTGCCTGCCTGACGGCTATATTGGCAAAGCCAAACCCGATGAATTGACATTACCTGAAATCGAAACCCTGGCTCAAACCTTCGCACGCAGCGGAACCCGAAAAATCCGCTTAACCGGAGGCGAGCCGACACTGCGGCGTGATTTAGCAGATATCATTGCCATTTGCCGTGCCCAACCGCAAATCGAAAGCGTAGCCCTTACCACCAATGCCTTTAAACTGGCAAAACTGTTTCCGCTATACCGCGCCGCCGGCATCGACAAACTGAACATCAGTATTGACAGCTTCGATCCGGAAGTGTTTTATCAAATTACCGGAAAGCGTGAATGCAACAACATTATTCGTGCTTTGGACGGCATCTTAGAGCAGGGTTTTTACGACATCAAAGTCAACACTTTATTACTGCGCCGTTATATGTCCCGCACCTTGGCCGATGCGCTGGATTTCGTCCGCCACCGTCCGGTTACCTTACGCTTTATCGAGCTGATGCAAACGCGAGACAACACTGCCTTTTTCGGCAAACAACATTTTTCTGCCGCTACCATAGAAACAGGCCTGCAAGCAGAAGGCTGGCAATTGGTACCGCGTTCGGCACATGCCGGTCCGGCACGGGAATACCGCCACCGCGATTTCGCCGGCGGCATAGGCTTTATCGCACCTTACAGCAAAGATTTCTGCCAAAGTTGCAACCGGCTGAGAGTCACTGCGCAAGGTAAAATGCACTTGTGTCTATTCGGCGGTATCGCTTATGATTTGCGCCCATGGCTTAGCAGCGGCGACCAAGCCGGTCTGCAGAAGCACTTGCACGAACTGATGGCGGAAAAACCGGAGCACCACTTCCTGCACGACCGCAAATTCGGCCTGATCCGTGACCTATCCATGATTGGTGGTTGAAATGGCTGGCGTAACCGCTACCCGTAATGAGCCGTTATTGATTTTATGTGGTGGTCTCAGCAGCCGTATGGGTACGCCTAAAGCCTTACTTCCATTCGATGGCGTTTCCCTGATACATAAGCTGATTCAACAAACCCATCCTAACCGTCCTGTTTGGCTAGCAGCCGCCGGTCAGATTTATCCTGACACAGGGCGTGCTTATTATCTTAATGACGCTCTCCCCGAACGACAGGGACCGCTGGCCGCCATTCTGCCGGCACTGCAACAAGCACACCGGCAAGGTGCAACCGGAATTTATGTACTGGCCTGCGACACCCTCCTACACCCCGAAGTAGTAATCAAACTACTGACCGAAGGCTCGCATCAACCTGCTTGGCAACAGGGTATTACCCTGCTGGCAGATGCCGACAGCGGCCGTCCCCATCCCTTAATGTCGCATTGGCCGGTAGCCGTGCGGCACGATTTGCAAACTTATCTGGCACAAGGCAAACGCAAAGTAACCGCTTGGCTGGATACACAGCTTTGTCAAACCATCGTTATGCCTGATACCTGGCAAGCGGTATCCAATTTCAACACACCTGCCGATTTCGAACACGCCGTGGCAGCTGCCAAAACACTGCCTGGGGTCGTCTGAAATAAATTGCCTGACCGAATAAAGCCATCTCAAAACGGAGTATTTAATGTCCCTGACTCATTTAGACGAACACAGCCGAAGCCGTATGGTAGATGTCGGCGAAAAAGTGACCACCCGCCGCGTAGCCGTAGCCGAGGGCTGGGTGGTTTTCCCACCGGATGTGTATGCCCAAATCCAAGCAGCCAATGGCCAAACCGCCAAAGGCACAGTGAGCGAAGTAGCTCGTCTGGCCGGCATCATGGCTGCTAAAAATACCTCCCAGCTCATTCCGTTGTGTCACCCAATGATGTTGGAACGCTGCAAGCTCGCCTTGAACTATGAAGATGATGAATACCGCCTGCATATCCAAGCCGAAGTAGCGGTATCTCACAAAACGGGGGTGGAAATGGAAGCACTGACCGCAGTATCTGTGGCGGCACTCACCGTTTACGATATGACCAAGGCACTAAGTCACGATATCCGCATTGAACAAATACGCCTGGTTCACAAGTCCGGAGGCAAACATGACTTCAACCGTTGAGCCGATGCGCATCACCGTCCTCTACTTTGCCGCCTTACGCGAACAAAGTGGTAAAGAACAGGAAATCAGGCTTACCCATGCCACCGATGTTGCCGCCCTCTATGCCGAGCTGGCTGCCGAGTATGATTGGGATTTACCGCAAAACCGCTTGCGCGCCGCAGTCAACCACGCCTTTTGCCCTTGGCAGCAACCCCTGCAAACCGGCGATACCGTTGCCTTTATTCCACCCATTGCTGGAGGTTGAAATGTTTTTTGATCTAACTGAACAAGCCATAGACGCTGCAGTCTTACGCCGGCGCATGCTCGACAACGAGCAATGCGGTGCCTTCACCTGCTTTGAAGGCTGGGTACGCCGTCAAAACGACGGCAGCCGGGTGGATTATTTGGTATACAGCACTTACGAAGCATTGGCATGCAAACAAGGAGAAGCTGTATTGGCACAAGCCAAACAGCGTTTTGCTATCGAAGATGCTGTTTGCGTCCATCGTTACGGCCGCTTGGAAGTAGGCGATATGGCAGTCTGGGTAGGTGTTACCGCCGGACATCGCGATGCCGCTTTTGCCGCCTGCCGTTTCATTATTGACACCATCAAAGCCGAAGTGCCGATTTGGAAACAGGAATTCTATAGTGATGGTCAGGCATCTGCCTGGCTGGCCAATCCTGAAGGGTTGCCGTCAGAATAATTTATAGCAACCTCCAAACATCAACATCCAACCATCCTTACCGCCCTTGTCTGTCCACTTACAGGCTACGGCGGTTTTTAATATCCAAATTATTTAGCAATGCATCCATTATAACTACAACTTTAGTAGTATATTACCGTTTAATTCCTTCTACCAATGGCTGCACATCTCAGTTCCTGCTATTTTCATCTACCTTTTCTTTTTCGATTAAAGGATCACGACATGAACCACCTGTCCCGCTTAACTGCTCTAGCTACTTTGATGCTGGCTGCCTTGCCATTGCAAGCTAAAGATATAACTGTTTCCGCCGCTGCCAGCCTAAAAGATGCGTTTCAAGAAATTGCTGCTCAATACAAACACCAACATCCCGATGTAGATGTAAAACTGAACACCGCCGGATCAGGTGTCTTACTGCAACAACTGCTGCAAGGTGCACCGGTAGACGTGGTAGCCTTTGCCGACCAAAAAACCATGGACATGGCCGCTGAAAAAAATGCAGTGGATACCTCTACCCGCCGTACTTTTGTGCGCAATGACCTGGTATTGATTGTTCCAAAGAACAGCCGTACTTCTGCGTCCTCACTACAAGATCTCAAGCGTCCCGCCATCAACCGTATCGCGTTGAGCAACCCGGAAAGCGTACCGGTAGGGCGTTATGCCAAAGCCGCTCTGGAAAAAGCTGGCCTGTTTACTGCCCTCCAGCCGAAAATCATCACTACTCAAAACGTTCGCCACTCCCTTGACTATGTCGCTCGAGGAGAAGTGGATGCAGGCTTTGTATATCGTACTGATGCGGTGCTGATGCCCCAAAAAGTGCGTATTACCGCCACCATTCCGCTCGATACTCCAGTTTCCTACCCGATTGCGGTCAGCACTGACAGCAATGATAAAGCCGAAGCGCAACGTTTCCTCAACTTTGTACTGTCTCCAAAAGGCCGCCAAGTATTAAACAAATACGGCTTTAGCCACCCATAAACCTTTTTTCATGTAGTCTGAAATATGTGGCAAGATGTTTGGCCGGCACTCGGCCTATCGTTAAAAGTGGCCTTCTGGGCCACTTTCCTCAATTTACTGCTGGGCATTGCTGTCGGATTTCTGCTTGCCAGGCGGAATTTCTCCGGCCGCGACCTGCTCGACACAGTCCTGACCCTGCCCATGGTGCTACCGCCTACTGTACTCGGTTACTACCTGCTGGTTTTGTTCGGCCGTAATGGCACCATCGGACAATGGTTAAACCATACCTTCGACATCCGCTTAATTTTTACTTGGCAGGGTGCGGTCTTAGCTGCGATGGTCGTTACCTTTCCCTTGGTTTTCAAACCTGCCCGTGCAGCCTTTGAAGGCGTCAACCCGCAATTGGAACAAGCCGCCCGAGTGCTGGGTTTATCGGAAAGTGCCGTTTTCCTGCGCGTTACCCTCCCTTTGGCCTGGCGAGGCCTGCTGGTCGGCCTTCTGTTAGCGTTTGCCCGAGCATTGGGCGAATTCGGTGCCACACTAATGATTGCCGGTAGCATTCCTGGTCAAACCCAAACTCTCTCCATTGCCGTATATGAAGCTGTTCAGGCGGGGAACGACTCCTTGGCCAACCAACTGGTACTGCTGATTTCTACCGTCTGCATTACGGTTTTATGGACGACTTCCCGTTTAGCCAAACCTAAGGATCGCACATGAACCATACGGACTGGATATTCGATTTCTCCTTACAAGCACAAGTGGCTGCAGGCAAAAAACGTTTTAATTTAGACGTTTGCTGTCGAAGCAAAGCCCGCCGGCTGGCCATTATCGGCCCATCCGGCTCCGGCAAAAGTCTGACCCTGCAACTATTGGCCGGCCTTCTGCCTCCTGCACAAGGATATGTCCGCATTAACGGGCAAATCTATGGCGATACGGCACAGAAAATCTGGTTGCCGCCGCAACAACGGCAAGTTGGGCTAATGTTTCAAGACTACGCCCTATTCCCCCATCTGACTGTGGCACAAAATATCGCTTTCGGACTACAACACGGCTGGTACAATCCTTCAAACCGTAACCTTACAGAATCGGTACTCCTGTGGCTGGAACGGATGCAGCTGCAACATATCTCCGGCCATTATCCGCACCAAATTTCCGGCGGTCAGAAACAGCGTACAGCCCTAGCCCGTGCCTGTATCACCCGTCCGAAATGGCTGCTATTGGATGAACCGTTCTCTGCCCTAGATGCCGATCTGCGCCAACAAATGCGCCAACTGGTAGGAGAGCTGCAAAGCGAATTATCAGTACCCATGCTCATCATCAGCCACGATTCTGCCGATACAAACGCATTAGCAGATGAAGTGCTTTATATGGAAAACGGTCGTCTGAATGGTTAAAAAGCAGGTATTTTAAATAGACACACAGTAAAAAGCATGTAGGCTTTCTTTTCAGACGACCTGCCTTGGTGCTCGAAGCAAAAACATCGCTCTCCGATGCCGAAAATATCAATTCGACATATTCCCCTGCCCAAGCCTGTGCATATAAGCCAAAATAACTAACCACTAGCATCAAAAGTATTATCTTTTTCCTTCTTTTTTCTTTACGGCAACCCCTTTCGGAGCATATTATCTAGTCTTCAACTATTTTATATTGCAGACGTAGAAAACTATTCTGGTTACACATACTGACCGGAATAATAACCATAAGGAACCCGCCATGAGCCACTTTTTAGACCGACTGAAATTTTTCAGCCAAAAACATGAGCCCTTTGCCAACGGACACGGCGTACTGACCGAAGAAGACCGCAAATGGGAAAATGCCTACCGTAGCCGCTGGCAACACGATAAAGTGGTACGTTCCACTCACGGTGTGAACTGTACCGGTTCGTGCAGCTGGAAAGTTTATGTGAAAAACGGCCTGATTACTTGGGAAACCCAGCAGACCGACTATCCGCGCACCCGTCCGGATTTGCCCAACCATGAACCACGCGGCTGCCCACGCGGCGCGTCGTACAGTTGGTATGTTTACTCTGCCCAGCGCATCAAATATCCGATGATGCGCGGCGCGCTGGCTGAGCTGTGGCGCGAAGCGCGTAAAACCAAAGACCCGATCGAAGCATGGAAATGGATTGTGGAAGATCCTGAGCGCTCCAAATCCTACAAATCCCAGCGCGGTTTGGGCGGCTTCGTGCGTTCCAACTGGGACGAAGCTTATGAAATGGTGGCCGCAGCCAACTGCTACACCATCAAGAAATACGGCCCCGACCGTGTTATCGGCTTCTCGCCGATTCCCGCCATGTCTATGGTCAGCTATGCCGCTGGCGCACGCTATCTCGGCTTGATCGGTGGCGTACCGCTGTCGTTCTACGATTGGTATTGCGACCTGCCGCCTGCTTCACCGCAGACTTGGGGTGAGCAAACCGACGTGGCCGAATCCGCCGATTGGTATAACTCCAATTATCTTCTGGTCTGGGGTTCCAACGTGCCGATGACACGCACGCCCGATGCCCACTTCTATACCGAAGTGCGCTACAAAGGCACCAAAACCGTTGCCATATCTTCCGACTTCGGCGAAATGGCCAAGTTCAGCGATATCTGGCTGGCACCGCGCCAAGGTACGGATGCCGCGCTGGCAATGGCGATGGGGCACGTTATCCTCAAAGAATTCCATATCGACAATCCATCCGACTATTTCCAAGACTATTGCCGCCGCCTGACCGATATGCCGGTGCTGGTGTGCCTGAAGGAAGACGGCGAAGGCTACCGCCCCGAATACACCCTGCGCGCTTCTCATCTGAGCGACAACTTCGGCGAAGAGAAGAATCCCGATTGGAAAGTGCTGGCGTGGAACGAGAAAACCAACAGCCTGATGCTGCCCAACGGCTCCATCGGCTTCCGTTGGGATGGCAGCCAAAAATGGAATCTGGAAACCAAGGCTCAGAATGACCAGGATGTTCAGGCAGCCTTGTCGCTGAAGGCGTGCGCCGATGACGTGGTACGCGTTGGTTTCGATTACTTCGGCGGCGAATTCGACGAAGAAAAAACCTTCCGCAAAGTACCGGTAAAACGCATCACCTTGGCCGACGGCAGCAGCCAGCTGGTGGCCACCGTATTCGACCTCCTGGTAGCGCAATACGGCGTGGACAACGGCTTGGGCGACGAGAACGTAGCCAAAGACTACTTTGACGACAAACCCTACACGCCGAAATGGCAGGAAAAACACACTGGCGTTGCGCCCGAACGCGTGATTCAGGTAGCCCGCGAGTTCGCCAAAAACGCGCACGATACCAAAGGCCGCTCGATGATTATCGTCGGCGCCGGCCTGAACCACTGGTATTACCTGGACATGAACTATCGCGGCCTGATCAACATGCTGATGATGTGCGGCACCATCGGCAAGTCCGGCGGCGGCTGGTGCCATTATGTAGGCCAGGAAAAACTGCGTCCGCAGTCCGGCTGGGCGCCGCTGACTTTCGCGCTCGACTGGCACCGCCCCGCGCGCCAGATGGCCGGCACGTCCTTCTTCTACAACCACACCGGCCAGTACCGCCACGAAACCGTGTCCGCCGACGAGCTGCTCACGTCCGACGCGGGCGACGATATGCGCCGCCTGACCATGATCGACTACAACGCCAAAGCCGAACGCATGGGCTGGACGCCGAGTGCGCCGCAGTTGGAAACCAACCCGCTGGACGTTACCGATGCAGCCGAGGCGGCGGGTATGTCGCCCGCCGACTATGTGGTCAAAGGCCTGAAAGAAGGCACGCTGGACATGTCCTGCAACGATCCGGAAAACCCGAAAAACTGGCCGCGCAATATGTTTATTTGGCGTTCCAACATTTTGGGTTCGTCCGGCAAAGGCCACGAATATTTCCTGAAATACCTGCTCGGCACGCAAAACGGCCTGATGAGCGACGAAGACGACTGCCTGAAACCTGCCGAAGTGAAGCAGCGGGAAGGAGTGGAAGGCAAGCTGGATTTGTTCACGCTCCTGGATTTCCGCATGAACACCACCTGCCTGTACGCCGACGTGATTTTCCCGACCGCCACTTGGTACGAGAAATACGATCTGAACACGTCCGACATGCACCCGTTCATCCATCCGTTTACCGAAGCGGTGCAGCCTTTGTGGCAGAGCAGGTCTGACTGGGAAATCTACAAAGGCCTGGCCAAAAAATTCAGCGAGCTGGCCAAAGACTACTTGGGCGTACGCAAAGACATCGTGCTCACGCCGCTGATGCACGACAGCCCGCAGGAACTCGGTCAGCCGTTCGACCCGAAAGATTGGAAACTGGGCGAGTGCGAACCCATCCCGGGCAAAACCATGCCGGCGATGACCGTGGTGGAACGTGATTACGGCGCGATTTACGAGAAATTCACTTCTGTCGGCCCGCTGCTGGAAAAAGTCAACAATAACGGTAAAGGTATGGCTTGGGATACCAAACATGAAGTTGAATTCCTACGTAAACTCAACGGCGTACAAGCCGAAGGGGTCGGAAAAGGTCAACCGAAAATCGAAACTGCCATTGATGCCTGCGAGATGATATTAACCCTCGCTCCGGAAACCAACGGACATGTGGCAAAAAAGGCTTGGCAAGCCTTGGGCAAAGCTACAGGCCGCGACCATACACATCTGATTAATGCCAGCGAGCACACGCAAATCCGCTTTCACGACATCGTCGCCCAGCCGCGCAAGATTGTTACCTCGCCGATTTGGTCGGGAGTGGAGAGCGAAGAAGTGTGCTACACCGCCGGCTATACCAATGTGCACGAGCTGATTCCGTGGCGCACGCTGACCGGCCGCCAGCAGTTCTACCAAGACCACAAGTGGATGCGCGATTTCGGTGCTGCTTTCTGCGTGTACCGTCCGGCGGTGGACACCAAAACCACCAAACAGCTGCTGGGCAAAATGCCTAACGGCAATCCGGAAATCACACTCAACTTCCTCACACCGCACCAGAAGTGGGGTATCCACAGTACCTATTCTGAAAACCTGCGTATGCTCACGCTCTCACGCGGCGGCCCGCACGTGTGGATTTCCGAAATCGATGCCAAGAAAGCCGGTTTGGTGGATAACGACTGGGTGGAAGTGTTCAACACCAACGGTTCGATTGCCTGCCGTGTGATTGTGAGCCAGCGTATTCCCGAAACTATGATTTTGATGTACCACGCTCAGGAAAAACTGGTACATACTCCGGCGGCAGAAACCACCAAAAAACGCGGCGGTATCCACAACTCGGTAACCAAGGCGGTCTTGAACCCGACCCACATGATAGGCGGCTACGCGCAATTGGCGTACAGCTTCAACTACTACGGCACAGTAGGCTCTAACCGTGATGAATGGGTGATTGTGCGTAAAATGAACAAAGTGGATTGGATGGACGAACCGGCAGGTTAAGGTCGTCTGAAAACTTAGTGAAGAGCAATGCCTGCCTGAGAGGAAACTTTCAGACAGGCATTTTTTATTATCAAATTCTCCGTCAATAGGAAATAAAGCGGCTGAGGCAATTTATGCACAAGATTTCATTCATAGCTAACTACTTGTTGAGCAGAACAATAATGAGGAGATAATCAGAATATCATCCTATTTGAGATTGAGTACATTTATTGAGAAATGATTTTTATAGACAACTTCTCAAGCTAGCCTTTACCTGAAGATATGTATTTTAAGTCCTGCTATTTTGCACATTGCCAACACCCACAACAGATACAGCTAATCAGGTACAATGTAGTTTTCTATCTTTTGGGTCTGCTATTATCATGAACACACTCCCTACCATCACCATCGGCCTAATTTCCACCAGTGACCGCGCCAGCAGCGGCGTGTATGCCGATGAAGGAATTCCCGCACTCAAAAGCTGGCTTGACAAAGCCGTCCTCAATCCGATCCGTTATGTAGAAGCCCTTATTCCTGACGATCAAGACGAAATCAAAAGCGTGCTTATCCATATGGCAGATGAAGAGCATTGCGATGTGATTTTTACCACCGGCGGCACAGGACCTGCCCCTCGCGACATCACCCCCGAAGCCACGCAAGCCGTATTAGACAAAGAACTGCCCGGTTTTGGCGAACAAATGCGCCGTATCAGCCTGCATTATGTACCCACAGCCATTTTGTCACGCCAAACAGCAGGCATTCGTGGCAACAGCCTGATTGTGAATCTACCCGGCCGACCGAAAGCCATTGCTGAAACATTGGGCGGCGTACGTTCGGAAGATGGCAGCATCGTTGTACCAGGTCTATTCGGCGCCATTCCTTATTGCGTAGATTTAATCGGCGGTGATTTCATTGAAACCGATACCGCCATTTGTACCACCTTCCGCCCCAAATAAAAATAAACTTCTTCCATATTTTTATGGCCGGCTATAGTTACTCCCGCTCTCTAACTGCTGAATCATACCTGCACGAAGATTCTAATCGCTTAACTCCTATTTATAGGACAAATAAATTAAAAAACTGTTAGCATCAAGCTTTTGTAAACAAACCATAATCAATACATAATTTCAAAGCTATATGCTTACTATGAATATCCACCATTTCAAAAGTCTAAAATTATAAAAGTCGTCTGAAAAGCAAACTTAATCCTACCCTCCTTTTCAGACGACTCTCTATTCTAACTTTACTCCTTTACATCATATAGCTGAATAATAATTCATGACCTAAATATAATTGAGTATTTACATCATTTGGGTACCAAAAGGCCACCGCTATTCAAAGGACAAAAAGCACCAATAAGCTTTTGGTTACCTGTTTATCGCTATCGACGGATTTTCAATAAAGTTATATACTGCCATTTTGCTGGACAAAACCTCAGACAGAACAGTCAAAATTCTGACCGAACACCTGATTAAATGCGTTTACTCTGACAATAAGTACGCGATACAAAAGCTCAGCCAACCATGCTTTCGGTATGACTTGTTATGAGGGCAGTATTGGTTAGAACTTTATTCGAGTTACCTGACCGCAGATCAACAGGAGGGCAAAACGTGTAATCCTCACCTTGATGGAAATATGGCATGATGAGTTTCTATTTAGGGATTCAGAATACCAGTAAAATAAACTGCAATGATTTGTGAATTTTTATAAAATAAAATAAAGTAAAGTTATATAAAGGTCTGAAGGGAGTGCCTTTTGAGGTTTTACAGGCTTATTTTTCTCAACCTGTTGTGTAACAACTCGATGTTTTCTTATATCAGATCATTACCATTCATATGAGTACAATTTCACAATATTGCAGGAATTGCCGAAACGGTATATTGAGACCTTTGCAATAACATAGGTTACTAAAATTTTATACTCAATCTCATTTTCAAAATGCAAAACCTTTCTGATTTTT
>NZ_CEXQBZ010000136.1:0-20962 GCF_982712965.1 Neisseria flava
ATGCTGCGGCAATGCGCCTTTGCCCGTAGCGTCCTTTATGCCGCCGGTAGGTTTCGACAAGGAGGGCTTTGTCGGCTTCGTCGGGATCGGGTCGGTCTTGGTGATGGTAGTAAAAGCTGCTTTTGGGCAGGTTTGCGATGTGCAGTAGGTATTTGAGCGGGTGTTGCGCCCTCAGCGTTTGGACGGTTTGGCTTTGTCCTTTTCGGTCTGTTTTTGGCTGAGGGCTTTTAACTCCTTTAGGTAGGCAACCTCTGCGCGCATATAGCACAACTCTTCGATAAGCTCTGCCTGTGTTTTTTCGTGGTCGGGTTTGTCGGCGATGAAGGGGTTTTTGCGGTGTTCGGTCATGGTTTTGGATTGTGGATGTTCGAGTCCGCCGATACCGCCTTCCTGATAGGCGCGTATCCATCGCCGCAGGTGGGTTCGGGAAATGCCGTAATGATCTGCGGTACGCTATTGGCTGCGTATGTGCAGGTAGTGGAGTACGGCTTGGTATTTGAAGTGTAATGTATATTTGCTCATAAAAAACTGCACCTTGTGAGTTGGAGGGGATGTGTCCAACTTTTGGGGTGCAGTTCAGATTCCAGACGACCTTTTTTGAAGACTCTGCCTATTCCCGTACCAAATGCGAAAGCGGCAGGGAGGTAGTGGTTTTGATTTCTTTCAATACGAAGCTTGATTGCGCGTCCTGTACGCCGTGGTGGGAAAGGAGTGTATCCAAGACGAAATGGGAAAAAGCATTCATATCGGTGAAAAATGCGTGGAGCAGGTAGTCGGTTTCACCGGTGAGGGCGAAGCAGCTTAATACTTCCGGCCATCCTTGTACCGATTGCGCAAAGTCTTCGCGCGCATCTTTTGCCTTGCTGATGGAAACGCGGATAAACGCCTGTAAGCCCAAATCGACGGCTGCGGAAGAGAGTAGGGCGGCATAGCGGCGGATGATGCCTGCGTCTTCCAGTTGTTTGAGGCGGCGCAGGCAGGGTGAGGGGGAGAGGGAGATACGTTCCGCCAGCTCGACATTGGTCAAACGTCCGTTTTCCTGTAAAACCTGTAAAATTTTCAAATCGGTTTTATCTAAAGTAATCTGCTGGGTCATTTGCGTTCTTTCTCCAAACCCGTTTGCCGGGTCGGTTGGTTAAGTTGGTAGCATTATATCCTAAATAAGTTGTTTTTAACATATTATCCTCTAATGACAGGTGATTTGTCGGTATAATCTGTGTTAAATGGTTTGTGATTTTGGAGGTTTTCACAACGGCTTTATTTCAAAGAGACGGCTTGCCCAAACTGCCTTTTCAAGCCATAATCGCGCCATGTGCAGGAGAGAGCTACATCAGGTTACGCGTAGCCGCCGAAGGCGCAGATGCCCTTAAATCGCTCAGGCAACAGGGACTGCACATTGAAATAAAACATCTGGAGAGCGGTGCGATCGCACCCACCGAAGGGGAGAAGGTCGTCTGAACCACCATTCAGACAACCGCGCAAAGCAGTGAGCAGACTGGTTTGCCATTAAGCGGATATGGCCGAAAATCTCAGGTTCAAGGACAGATAGGGTCTTCCGCGCATCTTGTGCGGACGGCATCTGAACAATAAATCCGGAGAAGCTGAGAATGACTGCCCTGAAAACCACCCCGTTTCACCAAGCCCATCAAGATGCAGGCGCGAAGCTGGTCGATTTTGCCGGCTGGGAGCTGCCCATCCATTATGGTTCACAAATCGCCGAACACGAAGCCGTACGCACCGACGCAGGTATGTTCGACGTATCCCATATGCTCGTTACCGACGTCGCCGGAGCGAACGCCAAAGCCTTTTTCCGCAAACTGATTGCCAACGACGTTGCCAAACTCGCCTTCGTCGGTAAAGCCCTTTATTCCGCGCTGCTCAACGACAACGGCGGCGTGATTGACGACTTGATCGTTTACCGCACCAACGAGGCCGAAACCCAATACCGCATCGTATCCAACGGCGCGACCCGCGAAAAAGACACCGCCCAGTTCCACAAAGTCGGACAAGAATTCGGCGTCGCCTTCAATCCGCGCTACGACCTCGGTATGCTTGCCGTACAAGGCCCTAAAGCCATTGAAAAACTCCTGACCGTCAAACCCGAATGGGCGGATGTCGTCCACAACCTCAAACCGTTCCAAGGCGCGGATTTGGGCAACGACTGGTTTGTCGCCCGCACCGGCTACACCGGCGAAGACGGCGTCGAAGTCATCCTGCCCGGCACCGAAGCTGTCGCATTCTTCAAAGCCCTGCAACAAGCCGGCGTACAGCCCTGCGGTCTCGGTGCGCGCGACACCCTGCGCATGGAAGCCGGTATGAACCTTTACGGCAACGATATGGACGACGACACCAGCCCGCTCGAAGCAGGCATGGGCTGGACCGTTGATTTGAAAGACGAAAACCGCGATTTCGTCGGCAAAGCCGCCTTGTTGGCATTGAAAGAAAAAGGCGTTGCCGTCAAACAAGTCGGTTTGCTGCTCGACAAAGGCGGCATCCTGCGGGCGCATATGGAAGTGTTGACCGACAAAGGCAAAGGCGAAACCACCAGCGGCGTATTCTCACCCAGCCTGAAACAATCCATCGCTATCGCCCGCGTACCGAAAGATTTTGACGGCGATACCGCCAAAGTGCTGATGCGCGGTAAGGAAGTGGACGTGCGCGTATTGAAGCTGCCGTTTGTGCGTAATGGGCAGAAACAGTTTTAAACGTTAGATTAGTTTTCGTAACGAGGACGTAATTTACTGTCCTCTTCGAAAATTATGAATTCAAAATGAAATAGGTAACTTTTATGAGAAAAAGTAAGGTTATAACAATTGCAGCTACATTTTGGGTACTAGTTACGGGGTTTGCTTCTGCTAAAGAGATTTATCCTTTTGATTTGGTGAAAAAACAGCCGTATAAAGCAATTTGGGGACAAGAAGTATGGCGAGAAGTCAGAGATAAAAATGATGATTGGTTGAAAGGGGCGGGGGGTGTTGCTACACCATTAGAACCTGTAATAATTGGTTCACAGAAATACCAACGAGCAACAGTATGTGAACCACATAATTGTTCAGACAATATCATTTATTTTTTAATTAATTCTAGAAAGTTGGTGGGAATTCAGTTTAAACATAA
This sequence comes from Neisseria flava, assembly GCF_982712965.1. Lineage (NCBI taxonomy): Bacteria > Pseudomonadati > Pseudomonadota > Betaproteobacteria > Neisseriales > Neisseriaceae > Neisseria > Neisseria flava. The sequence continues at coordinate 3,118 of NZ_CEXQBZ010000136.1, forward strand.
TGATAATGGATATTTAAACGTGATACGTTATGGCTCGCGTAGCCGAATAGAAGAAAATTATTTAATAAATTGGTATAAACGAGATCAGCAAAAATTAGAAGCAATGTTGGAAAAACCGTGAAACAATCTGCCTGAGACAGCATGATTCAGACGACCTTCAAACCAAAAAACCAATGGAGAATTAACCATGAGTAACAACATCCCAGCCGAACTGAAATACGTTGCCAGCCACGAATGGCTGCGCCTTGAAGAAGACGGTACCATCACCGTCGGCATTACCCACCACGCGCAAGAGTTATTGGGCGACATCGTGTTCGTCGAGCTGCCCGAAGTCGGCGCAAACCTTGCCGCTGAAGAACAAGCCGGTGTGGTTGAGTCTGTGAAAGCCGCGTCCGACGTGTACGCGCCGATTGCAGGCGAAGTCGTTGCCGTCAACGAAGATTTGCCCGGCGCGCCGGAAACCGCCAACAGCGATCCTTACGGCGCAGGCTGGTTCTTCAAAATCAAACCTGCCAACCCTGCCGATTACGACGGTCTGCTGACTGCCGAACAATACGCAGGCGAAGTAGCTTGATTTTTGCAAACATCCAAACAGGTTTTTCATCTGTTTGATATTGCAGGTCTTAGGTCGTCTGAAAATGCTTTCAGACGGCCTTTGTTTCAATTTTTCCTCAGCAAACATGAATTACTGCGAATTTGTCGCCACGCTTCCTGACGATACGGACAACCCCAACAAACATTATCACGACACGCAATACGGTTTTCCGATTGAGGACGACAATGAATTGTTTGAGCGGCTGGTGTTGGAAATCAATCAGGCAGGATTGAGCTGGACGCTGATGCTGAAGAAGCAGCAGGCATTTCAGACGGCATTTAAAGGTTTCGACATCGATACGGTCGCCGCATTTGACGAAACCGATATTGAGCGGTTGCTTGCCGATGCAGGTATCGTCCGAAACCGCCTGAAAATCAACGCAGCCATTTATAACGCGCGACAAATCAAACAAATACAGCAAGAATACGGCTCATTCAAAAACTGGCTGGATGCGAACCATCCGCTCGACAAGGTTGAATGGGTGAAGCTGTTTAAAAAACATTTCAAATTTGTCGGCGGCGAAATCGTCGGCGAATTTCTGATGAGTACCGGCTACCTGCCCGGCGCGCATATTGAAAGCTGTCCGGTTTATCAAGGAGTTTTAGAATGCCGCCCGAAATGGATAGAGGTCGTCTGAAAACGGGTTTGGGCAAAATCTGTTTCCAGACGGTCTTTAAAGAAGCAGTCGAACAAATACATGCCAATGGGGTGGGATATAGGGTATTTGTGGAGAGGCTGGAGAAGTTTTTGAAGGAAGAGGTTTTTTTGTGAGTTATTGGTTTTGTTTGAATACATTTTTTATGGGGTAATTTCTCCGTTGTTATAATGTAGATATTTCTCCGGTGAGAATGGAATATTCGAAAGGTATATACAAATGCTTCAAAAGATCCATATACAAAATTTTAAAAGTTATAAAAATCAGGATTTACACCTTGCTCCATTGACTTTAATGATTGGTGCAAATGCTTCCGGTAAAAGTAATGCGATTGAAGCTTTTAGATTTTTATGTTGGTTGGCTGGCGGCCAGAAATTATCGGTTTTACAAAATGCAGTTAATGATTCAGAAAAAATTATTCGAGGGAATGTATGGGATTTATTTTACCCTGAGTCAGGCTCCTTTGTTTTAGGGGGCACTACGGATGATAAAACATGGAATACTTTCGAAGTGGAGTTGGATTTAAGAAATAATGAAGAGTTACATATAAAGCAGGAAAAAATCACTGCTGTTGATGAGAAAGTACCTTTGTATGAAATTAAGCAAATATCGAAGGGTTTGGGAACAGATGTCAGCGTGGCATACAATAATTTTGCTAATGGAGGAAAAAAACCTCAAATTCGCTGTACAGACCAAATCACTATCATGAATCAATTATCTAGTCCGGCACCGTTTGCGGCAAAAGATAAAAAAGCGCAAAAAGAAATTCCAAAAATTACTAATAGATTTCAAGAATTACTTAGTAATACCTTATTTTTAGACCCTGTTTCATATTTAATGAGAGAAGATAGTTATCCGAACAGAAGGCTTCAGGGGAATTGCTCGAATTTGTCTGGTGTGCTTTATACGCTATGGGAAAATGAAAAGAATCGACCGGCTATTCTTGATTTCATAAAAAGTTTGCCAGAGCAGGATATCAAAGATATTCGATTTTCAAAAAATGGTAGGGGGGAAGTCTACTTAGAATTGGTTGAAAATTTTGGAAATCAAGAACGAAGTCAGTCTGCCGGATTACTTTCAGATGGTACTTTGCGTGTCTTGGCTATTGCCGCCGCTTTGTTGTCAGTTCAGGAGGGTTCGACTGTTGTGATAGAGGAGGTTGATAATGGAATTCACCCTTCAAGGGCAAGGCAGTTGCTGGAAACTATGCAAAGACAAGCCGAGAAAAGAAAAATTAGATTATTGCTTTCAACTCATAATCCTGCTCTGATGGATGCACTTCCTGATAATGCGTTAGGTGATGTGGTTTTTTGTTATCGCGATATGAACGAAGGGGACAGCCGTTTAATTAAACTATCTGACTTATCCGATTATCCTGAGTTGATTCTGCAGGGTAAATTGGGAGGATTGGTCACAAAAGGTATTGTTGACCGTTTTGTGAAAAATCCTGTTGATAAGGAAGAGAAAAAGCGGAAGGCTTTAGCATGGCTGGAAAATATCAAGGGGAATTCGTGATGAATTCGATATGTATTATTGATACCAGTGTTTTTTTGAATATTCTAGATGTGCTGAACAAAAATAATGAGAAAGAGAGAGTAATTAATAATTTTAAAGAATATATTAACTTAGGAGCGACGTTTATGTTACCTATGGCTACTGTTTTGGAAACAGGAAATCATATTGCTCAAAATGGAGATGGTAATGTGCGGAGAAAAACGGCACAGAGATTTTGTAATCATGTTCGTCAAGCTATAACAGGGGAAGCTCCTTATCGGACCAGTGATTTTCCAGATACGGGAGAGGTATTGAAATGGTTGGCTGAATTTCCTGATTCGGCAGGTAGAAATAAGACTCCTGATAGACATGAAGGAACAAGTTTTGGGGATTTAAGCATCATCAAGGAATATGAGAAAGCCAAATTCAAATCTCCTATGAGTGAAATTTGGATTTGGTCTCTTGATAGTGATTTGAAAAATTATCATTACAAGCCTAATCAATAATAAACTCACATAACCAATACAGTGAACCTTACCTTTCAGACGACCTCCCGAATCCAAACGCCGTCTGAAACATCAAAACACCTGCCTTCGCGGCAGATTCCTACAACACCGAAGGAGTAGAAATGAAACTATCCGAACTGTTTAACCCCAACGAATTTGCCGCGCGGCATTTGAGTTTCGGCGACGAGGCCGCGCTTTTGGAAACGCTCGGCGAGAAGAGCATGGACGATTTCGTCGGCAACACCGTGCCGCAAAGCATCCGTATGCTGTCCGAACTCGACCTGCCCGAAGCCCTGACCGAGGCGGACGCTTTGGCGAAGCTGAAAGCCATTGCGGCAAAAAACGTGATCAACAAATCCTATATCGGCTTGGGCTATTACCCGACCCGCGTGCCGAACGTGATTTTGCGCAACGTATTGGAAAATCCGGGTTGGTACACTGCTTACACCCCGTATCAGGCGGAAATCGCGCAGGGTCGTTTGGAAGCGTTGCTGAACTTCCAACAAGTGTGTATCGATTTGACCGGTTTCCCTGTGGCGGGCGCGTCTTTGCTGGACGAGGCAACTGCCGCCGCCGAAGCGATGGCGATGGCGCACCGCGTGGGCAAGGTGAAATCCGAGCGTTTCTTCGTGGACGAGCGCGTTTATCCGCAGACTTTGGACGTGATGAAAACCCGCGCCAAATATTTCGGCTTCGAGCTGGTGGTCGGCGATTTTGCCAAAGCGGATGACGGTGAATACTTCGGCGCACTGTTCCAATACGTCGGCAAAGACGGCGACGTGCAAGACTTGCAAAGCGTTATAGGTCGTCTGAAAACCAAAGGCACGATTGTTGCCGTTGCCGCCGACATCATGAGCTTGGTCTTGCTGAAATCACCTGCCGATTTGGGCGCGGACATTGCGTTGGGCAACACTCAACGCTTCGGCGTACCGATGGGCTTCGGCGGGCCGCACGCCGCTTATTTTGCGTTTAAAGACGAGTTCAAACGCTCCGCCCCGGGCCGCATCATCGGCGTATCCAAAGACGCATCGGGCAAACCCGCGCTGCGCATGGCGTTGTCCACCCGCGAGCAACACATCCGCCGCGAAAAAGCCACGTCCAATATTTGTACCGCGCAGGCATTGCTGGCGAACTTGGCGGGCATGTACGCCGTTTATCACGGCCCCGAAGGCGTGAAACGCATCGCCAACCGCATTCACGCGCTGGCTTCCGCCTTTGCCGACGCGCTGGCTTCAGACGGCCTGAAAGTGGTTCACGAAGTCTTCTTCGATACCGTTACCGTCGATTTCGGCAGCAAAGACAAAGCGGACAAAGCGTTCCAAACCGCTTTGGAACTGGGCTACAACCTGCGCCGCGTCAGCGACACCCAAATCGCCGCCGCCTTCCACGAAACATCCGTGCGCGAAGACCTTGCCGTGTTGTACTACGCCTTTACCGGCAACAACACCTTTACGCTTTCAGACGATGTCAAAGGTCGTCTGAAAACCGAATTCCTGCGCCAAGACAATATCTTGCAACATCCCGTGTTCAACCGCTACCACACCGAACACGAAATGCTGCGCTACCTGAAAAAGCTCGAAGACCGCGATTTGGCAATGAACCGCAGCATGATTTCGCTAGGCAGTTGCACCATGAAACTCAACGCCACCGCCGAAATGCTGCCGATCACTTGGGCGGAATTCTCCGACATCCACCCCTACGCCCCCGAAACCCAAACCGCAGGCTACCGCGAACTCTTGACCGACATGGAAAACAGCCTGAAAGCCATCACCGGCTTTGACGCAATTTCCTTCCAGCCCAACTCCGGCGCGCAGGGCGAATACAGCGGTATGCTCGCCATCCGCCGCTATCAGGAAGATCAAGGCGAAGCGCACCGCAACATCTGCCTGATTCCCAAATCCGCCCACGGCACCAACCCCGCCACCGCCGCCATGCTCGGTTTGAAAGTCGTCGTCGTCGATACCGACGAACACGGCAACGTCAACATCGACGATTTGAAAGCCAAAGCCGAGCAACACCGCGACGCCTTGTCCGCCATCATGATTACCTACCCGTCCACCCACGGCGTGTACGAAGAAGGCATCCGCGACATCTGCCGCATCATCCATGAAAACGGCGGACAGGTTTACATGGACGGCGCCAACCTCAACGCCCAAATCGGTATCATGCAGCCCGCCGAAGTCGGCGCGGACGTGTTGCACATGAACCTGCACAAAACCTTCTGTATCCCCCACGGCGGCGGCGGCCCGGGCATGGGTCCCATCGGCCTGAAAGCCCACCTCGCCCCGTTTGCCCCAGGCCATACCTTGACCGACACGCACAGCGCAAGTGCCGGGCAAACCGCCGTTTCCTCCGCCGCCTTCGGTTCTGCGTCCATCCTGCCGATTACCTGGATGTACCTGACCATGATGGGCAAACAAGGCATGGAGCAGGCAACGCGCTGGGCATTGCTCAACGCCAACTACGTCGCCAAACGCCTGAGCGAAGACTATCCCGTTCTCTACACAGGCAAAAACGGCCGCGTCGCGCACGAATGCATCGTCGATTTGCGCCCGCTCAAAGCCGAAAGCGGCATCACCGAAACCGACATCGCCAAACGCCTGATGGACTACGGCTTCCACGCCCCGACCGTCTCCTTTCCCGTTGCCGGCACGCTGATGATCGAACCGACCGAAAGCGAGAGCAAAGCCGAACTCGACCGCTTCATCGCAGCCCTGAAGCAAATCAAGCAGGAAGTGTTGAAAGTCGAGAGCGGCGAATGGCCGAAAGACGACAACCCGCTGGTCAACGCCCCGCACACCGCCGCCGACGTAACCGGCGAATGGGCGCATCCGTACTCCCGCGAAGAAGCCGTCTTCCCGCTGCCTTTCGTGCGCGAAAACAAATTCTGGCCGAGCGTCAACCGCGTGGACGACGTGTACGGCGACCGAAATCTGGTCTGCTCCTGCCCGCCGATGGAAGCGTATGAAGATTAAGGTTTGACATGAAGAAAGGCCGTCTGAAAATTTCAGACGACCTTTGTTTTAAAAAACATTCATTCAGAAGGTAGCGCGATTACGCCTTATCTGTTTGTCAGTTTTATTTTTTCTTGCCAAAAATCAGGGACAACACTGACAAAATCAGGAAACCGACAAACAGGATTTTAGCGATACCTGCCGCGCTGCCTGCAATACCACCAAAGCCCAGTACGGCTGCAATAATGGCGATGACGAAGAAAACAACTGCATAATGAAGCATGGTTTTTTCCTTTCTGTTTGGTGTGCAAACGGTTTGATGTGCAAACGGTTGAGGGAGATCTGTCCGTTTTTTGTAGGTGTTAACAGTTTTAACTACTTAATCAACTATCTTATTGATTAATTTAATACTCACGGATGTAACCGCTTATAGTCCACCTTATCGGATAACCTCCGACTTAGCAAACCGTAACAATACAAATTTTCAAGAAATCAGCCCATTTATAAAATAACCAAACCATAAATCAACAACTTACATACAGACGTTAAGTTTTGAAAACATTTATATTTTATCAATTAAAGATTGCAGAGGAAATTTTCTTGTTAAATCAATATGAAAAAATAAGGATATATTAATATTGAAGGAATGTTTTGAAACCGTTTATTTGGATATTTTAGAAGAAGCGGAGCAGGAAAGACAAAAGGTCGTCTGAAAAATTTCAGACGACCTTTTGATTATTTGATGACCCGTGCCAACAAGGCTTTTTCTTTGCCCTGCATATTCGGGATTTTGACTTGGATGCCGTTGCCTGGGGCGACTTCGACGGCTGCGCCTTTGCGGATCATTTGTTCCAGCGTAATGGTTTGGTTGCCTTCGGGATGGATGATTTCCAAAGTGTCGCCGACGGCGAAGCGGTTTTTAACTTCCACCGTTGCCCAGCCTTCGGCGTCGATTTCGGTAACATGTCCGACGTATTGGCTTTGCTTGGCGGTGGAATGGCCGCTGAGGTAGTTTTGGTAGTCTTGGGTTTGGTGGCGTTCAAGGAAGCCGCTGGTGTAGCCGCGGTTGGCGAGGCCTTCAAGTTCGCTCAACAAGCCGTAGTCAAACGGACGGCCTGCGACGGCATCGTCAATCGCTTTGCGGTAGGACTGGGCGACGCGGGCGACGTAGTAGAGCGACTTGGTACGGCCTTCGACTTTGAGGCTGTCCACGCCGATTTTGGCGAGTTTCTCGACGACTTCGATGCCGCGCAGGTCTTTGGAATTCATGATGTAGGTGCCGTGTTCGTCTTCCATAATCGGCATCATCTCGCCCGGGCGGTTGGACTCTTCAATCAGGAAAACTTTGTCGGCGTAGGGGTGGCGTTTCTGACCGTTGATGCCTTCGAAGTTTTGGTTGGCTTCTTCTTGGGCTTTTTCAAAGTTGAAACCTTGCAGAAGCTGGGCGTCGCCCGCATCGCTTTCAGTGGCGTTGTGGACTTTGTAGTCCCAGCGGCAGGAGTTGGTGCAGGTGCCTTGGTTGGGGTCGCGGTGGTTGAAATAGCCCGACAATAGGCAACGGCCTGAGTAGGCGATGCACAATGCGCCGTGGATGAAGACTTCGAGTTCGATGTCGGGGCATTCTTGGCGGATTTCGGCGATTTCTTCCATGCTCAATTCGCGCGACAGGATGATGCGCTCGACGCCGATGTTCTGCCAGAATTTCACGCCCCAGTAGTTGGTGGTGTTGGCCTGTACGGACAGGTGGATCGGCATCTCCGGCCATTTTTCGCGCACGGTCATAATCAAACCCGGATCCGCCATAATCAGCGCGTCGGGCTTCATGGCAATCAGCGGTTCCATGTCGGCGACGAAGGTTTTAAGTTTGGAATTGTGCGGCAGGGTGTTGACGGTCAAAAAGAATTTTTTGTTGCGCTCGTGCGCTTCTTTAATGCCTTGCTCGAGGACGTCGAGTTTGGCAAATTCGTTGTTTCGGGCGCGCAGGGAGTAACGCGGGCTGCCGGCATAAACGGCGTCTGCGCCGTAATCGTAGGCGGCGCGCATACGTTCGAGACCGCCGGCGGGAAGGAGGAGTTCGGGTGCTTTCATGTTCGTGCTTTATAAAAGGCTTCAGACGACCTTTTAAATCACGGGAAAAGGTCGTCTGAAACGGTGTTTTAAGGATGGGCGGATTATCCGCCTTTTTGTCGGGACGGTCAATTTTGCGACGGCATATCGGGATTGTTTTGCGTTGTTTTTTCAGAAGAAAACGGATTCGAGTGCGACGATTGGCGGATAGGCGCGACGGATGGGGAAATGTAAAAAAACGAATGCAACCCGATTAATTTAACAAAAAGGCATTCAAAGAATGTATTTTCTTGTAAAATATTGAGTTTCATTTTTCCAATGTTCGGGAATCGGGCGGCTGCCGCAAACCGTTTCCCAGAGTTTTAGACAGGCGGACGAGTATGGATTTTCGGTTTGACATTATTTACGAATACCGCTGGATGTTTTTCTACGGCGCGCTGACGACGCTGGGTTTGACCGTAGTGGCGACGGCGGGCGGCTCCGTATTGGGTCTGCTGCTCGCGCTGGCGCGCTTGATTCATCTGGAAAAAGCGGGTGCACCCATGCGCGCGCTGGCTTGGGTTTTGCGTAAGGTTTCGCTGCTGTATGTAACGCTGTTCCGTGGTACGCCGCTGTTTGTGCAGATTGTGATTTGGTCTTACGTCTGGTTCCCGTTTTTCGTCCATCCTACCGACGGTTTGCTGATTAACGGCGACGAGGCGGTGGAAATCCGACGTTCTTACGGCGCGCTGATTGCCGGTTCGCTTGCCTTGATTGCCAACTCCGGCGCGTATATCTGCGAGATTTTCCGCGCGGGCATCCAGTCCATCGACCGCGGTCAGATGGAAGCGGCGCGTTCGCTGGGGCTGACTTATCCGCAGGCTATGCGCTATGTGATTCTTCCGCAGGCTTTGCGCCGTATGCTGCCGCCGCTTGCCAGCGAATTTATTACGCTTTTGAAAGACAGCTCGCTCTTGTCCGTTATCGCCGTGGCGGAGTTGGCTTATGTGCAAAGCACGATTAGCGGCCGCTATTCCGTTTATGAAGAACCGCTCTATACCGTCGCGCTGATTTATCTCATGATGACGACTTTCTTAGGTTGGGTGTTCCTGCGCTTGGAAAACCGTTACAACCCGCAGCATCGTTGATTGTGCAAATACAAAATAAAAGGAAGACCGAACGGTCTTCCTTTTTTGTGCGCCAATGATTTGATTTTCAGACGACCTGAAGCAGCAGGTATCTCTCAAAAATGTTTTAAAACAATGTTGTCATCGGTTTCTTCCAATAATCTTTGAGGGGCAAGCCGCAATCTGACAAATTTCGGGTTTGGTTCTCGGATGATTTGGTGCGGAGGTTGCGATGTGTTTCAAAGGTAGGTAAGTGCTTGGTTGGAGAATCTTATTCAACTTGAACAACTTACGCAAACCGGAATGCTGCCTTCGGGCGGCGGTTCGGCAAGGTCGGCGAACTCTGCCTGTTCGTCAAAGGGACGGGTGAGGCAGCGGCGCAGGCGTTCGATTTCGCGGTAGTCGCCGTTTCGGGCTTGGGCGATGGCTTGTTCGGCAAGGTAGTTGCGCAGGATGTAGAGCGGATTGGTTCGGCTCATGCGTGTTGCGCGTTCGGCGGGATCGCTGTTTTCGGCGCGCAGGCGCTGGCGGTAGCGTCCGAGCCAGCGGGTGAAGGCGGGTGGGACGCCGTTTTTGAAGGTTTGTTCGAGTTTGGGCGGGAGGGGTTCGCCGTGCATATTGCTGACTTCGGACAGGTTTCTGAAAAACAGGGTGAAGTCGGTTTTTTGATCTTGCAGGGCGGCGAAGAGGTCGGCGATAAGGCTTTCGTCGTCTCTTTGGTCTGCTTGCTGCAAACCGAGTTTGCGGCGCATTTTTTCTAAATAGGTCGTCTGAAAAACTTCTGTCCAGCCGTCGATGAGTTGTTCGAGGGTGTCGTGTGGGACGAGGGCGTCGAAGCAGGAGGCGAGGGCGGCGAAATTCCAATGGGCGACGAAGGGCTGGGCATTGTAGGCGTAGCGGCCTTGGGTGTCGGAGTGGTTGCAGACGTGGCGGCGGTCGTAGTCGTCGAGGAAACCGAAGGGACCGTAGTCTATGGTCAGCCCCAATGCGGACATGTTGTCGGTATTCATCACGCCGTGGCAGAAGCCGACGCTTTGCCATGTGGCGACGGTGTCTGCGGTGCGGTTGCGGATTTGTACCAACAGGGCGGCGTAAGGGTTGTCGGCATCTTGGCAGTCGGGGTAGTAATGCCGGATGAGGTAGTCGGCAAGTTGTCGGATTTCGGCTTCGCGGCCGGTGTAGTAGAAATATTCGAAATGGCCGAAACGCAGAAAGCTCGGGGCGATGCGGGTTAGGACGGCTGCGGTTTCGACGGTTTCCCGATAAACGGGGTCGTCGCTGCCGCACAGGGCGAGGGCGCGGGTTGTGGGGATGTCGAGACCGTGCATGGCTTCGGAACAGAGGTATTCGCGGATGGAGGAGCGCAAGACGGCGCGACCGTCGGCAAAGCGCGAATAGGGCGTTTTGCCTGCGCCTTTAAGTTGCCACTCTTGGCGTTGTCTCGCGGCATCGATGGAATCGCCAATCAGAATGGCGCGTCCGTCGCCGAGGCGCGGAGTATAGACGCCGAACTGATGGCCGCTGTAAACACCGGCAATGGGTGCGGGCGCGTATTGCGGGGCGTTGCCGCTGAGGTAGGCAAGGTTGGCGGTCGTCTGAAAATCTGTATCCAGATTCAACTCTGCCGCCAAATCGGTGTTGAAGGCGACCCAGTAGGGCGTGGTCAGCGGCTCTGGAGAAACGCGGGAATAGAAAAACGGCGAGAGTTCGGTGAACTGTTGGGTAAGCAGGGGGAGTGTGTGCATGGGATTCCTGACGGGCGAGGGCGGGTTTGTATAACGCGAGGGTATGTTTATTGTGTTTTAGAGTTGGATGCTGCCTGTTTGATTTTCAAGCATTTTTAAAACAATGCCTGCTGCCGTTGTTTCAAATAATCTGCCAGCGGTTTGGGCAAACCGTAATCCGCCAAATTTTCGGGTTTCACCCAGAAGCGGTTATCTTTTGATGCGTTTTCAGAACGGGGCAGCGTGTCGGGCGAACTGATTTGTGCTTCAAACGGCGTAATCATCAATAAACGATGCGTCAGGCGGTGGGTGAGGGCGGGTTGTTCTTCGAGGTCGTCTGAAAAAATGCCGAGCTTCTCGGCGCAATCGTATGTTTCGTTCAGGGTTTCAAAACACGGCACGCAATACAGCCCGCCCCAAATGCCTTTGGCAGGACGTTTTTCCAGCAGGATTTCGCCGTCTTGGTTGCGGACAATCAGCCAGTAAAGCGGCAGGGTTTGCACTTCGGGGGCGGTTTTTTTGCGCGGCAGCTCGGCGATACGGTTTTGCTTTTTCGCTTCGCAGATGTCCGCCATCGGGCATTGATGGCACAAGGGTTTTGTCCGTTTGCACACGGTTGCGCCCAAGTCCATTAAACCTTGCGTATAGGCGGGCATATCGGCGTTTTCAGACGGCAGCAGGCTTTCGGCAAGCGTCCAGAGCGAGTTTTCAAATTTTTTGTCCTGCGGATTGCCGTCGCGGGCGAACACGCGGCAGAGTACGCGTTTGACGTTGCCGTCCAAAATGGTTTCGCGGCGGTTGAAGGCGAAGGCGCAAATGGCGGCGGCGGTGCTTCTGCCTACGCCGCAGAGGGTTTCCAAGTCTTTGCGTTCGGATGGAAACGTGCCGCCGAATTGTTCGACGACTTGTTGCGCGGCTTTGTGCAGATTGCGCGCGCGGCTGTAATAGCCCAAGCCCGCCCACAGCGACAACACTTCGTCTTGCGGCGCGGCGGCAAGTGCCTGTACGGTCGGGAATTTTTCCAAGAAACGCGGATAGTAGTCCAACACAGTGGCGACCTGCGTTTGCTGGAGCATGATTTCGGAAAGCCAAACGCAATAAGGGTTTTTGACCTGCCAAGGGAGATGGTGCCTGCCGTATTGTTTTTGCCAGCGGATGAGCCGTTCGGAGAAGGAGGTGGGTGTGTTCATTAATATCAATCAGTGGTTTTATTTATATTTAAAACAGTATGTTATGGTATAACATTGTGAAAATAATTCTTATTGACTTACGTTTTATAGGGGTATATAACTCATATAAAGAGACTTTATTGCAGTATTGAAATCATTTATCAACAAGCAAGGAGTATCAGCATGAAAGCAATGGTTTATCACGGCGCAAACGACATTCGTTTTGAAGAAAAACCCCGTCCGCAGATTATCGATCCGACCGATGCAGTGGTGAAAATTGTCAAAACCACGATTTGCGGTACCGACTTGGGTATTTGGAAAGGCAAAAACCCCGAAGTTGCCGACGGCCGTATTCTCGGTCATGAAGGCATCGGTATTGTAGAAGAAGTCGGCGAGGCTGTAAAAAACATCAAAGTCGGTGATAAAGTCATTATTTCATGCGTCAGCAAATGCTGTACTTGCGACAACTGCAAAATCCAACTCTATTCACACTGCCGCAACGGCGGCTGGATTTTGGGCTACATGATCGACGGCACACAGGCCGAATACGTCCGCACACCTTATGCCGACAACAGCCTTGTTCCGCTGCCCGACAACGTTAATGAAGAAGTCGCCCTGCTGTTGAGCGACGCCTTGCCGACCGCCCACGAAATCGGCGTGCAATACGGCGATGTCAAACCCGGCGACACCGTATTCATCGCAGGTGCAGGTCCTGTCGGCATGTCCGCCCTGTTGACCGCCCAACTGTACAGCCCCGCCGCTATCATCGTTTGCGATATGGACGAAAACCGTTTGAAACTGGCGAAAGAGTTGGGCGCAACCCATACCATCAGTCCCGCTTCAGGCGACGTATCCAAACAAGTCTTTGCTATCGTCGGCGAAGACGGCGTGGACTGCGCCATCGAAGCCGTCGGTATCCCCGCTACATGGAATATGTGTCAAGACATCGTCAAACCGGGTGGCCATATCGCCGTTGTCGGTGTACACGGTCAATCCGTTGATTTCAAACTCGAAAAACTCTGGATTAAAAACCTCGCCATCACAACCGGTCTGGTAAACGCCAATACCACCGAAATGCTGATGAAGGCAATTTCCAGCAGCTCCGTCGATTACACCAAAATGTTGACCCACCATTTCAAATTCAGCGAATTGGAAAAAGCCTACGACGTGTTCAAACACGCCGCCGAAAACCAAGCCATGAAAGTGGTTTTGGAAGCGGATTGATTTGAAACAGATTATTGAGTTTTAAAAAAGATAGAGGTCGTCTGAAAACAGGTTTTCAGACGACCTTTTTGTTTATGGGGCTGATTGAATTGGAATGGCGTTATCCTTTTAAACGTATGCAAGCGGGTAGTGTGGCTTTATGGTATTTGTAAAGAATTTGTCAAGAAATGCACGGTAACATCGTAATGAATGACGATTATTTGAGTTAAATCTAGCCCGCACGTTATCGGATTGTGTTAACCTTACGCTAGGCTTGATAATAGTTAACATTCTAGGATTTTAGTTCCCTTGTTTATTAATTATTTCAAGCCAGGGTTCCCGCACCATCATCGCTTCATTTTTTCCTCCACAAAAGCTTCGGGATGCAGTTTGTCCCTCCGCAACAATAAGAACCCGAACATTCTCACTCTTGTATTTTAAGGATTAAACAATGAAATCGCTCAAAACGTTCCTCATTTGGGGCATTGTGGTTTTGGTCGGCGTAGCGTCCTTTACCACTCTGGCCCTCAGTCGGGGCGAGCAGGTCAGTGCGGTATGGATGGTCACCGCCGCCGTATCGGTGTACTGCATCGCTTACCGTTTTTACAGTCTCTACATCGCCAAATATGTGATGCAGCTTGATCCGAACCGCCTCACGCCCGCCGAACGGCACAATGACGGTTTGGACTATGTGCCGACACACAAAGGCGTATTGTTCGGACACCACTTTGCCGCGATTGCGGGCGCAGGCCCCTTGGTTGGTCCCGTACTGGCTGCGCAAATGGGTTATCTGCCGGGTACGCTGTGGATTATCTTCGGCGTAGTGTTTGCCGGCGCGGTACAAGACATGATGGTCTTGTTCGTCTCCATGCGCCGCGACGGTAAGTCTTTGGGCGATATCGTAAAACAAGAACTCGGCACTGTACCCGGCGTGATCGCGTCCATCGGTATTTTGATGATTATGGTTATCATCATGGCGGTGTTGGCGTTGATTGTGGTGAAAGCACTGGTTCACAGCCCTTGGGGTACGTTTACGATTGCCGCCACCATGCCGATTGCGCTGTTTATGGGTATTTACACCCGCTATATCCGTCCGGGCAAAATCGGCGAAATTTCCATCGTCGGCTTTATCCTGCTGATGCTGGCGGTTATTTACGGCGACAATGTGGCGCACAGCTCCATCGGTCACTGGTTTGACCTTGACGGCATCCAGCTCACTTGGGCGATTATGATTTACGGCTTCGTAGCATCAGTATTGCCGGTATGGCTGCTGCTGACACCGCGCGACTATCTCTCTACCTTCCTGAAAATCGGTACGATTGTCGCACTCGCCATCGGCATCCTCATCGTCAGCCCTGCGCTGCAAATGCCTGCCGTGACCCACTTTATCGACGGTTCCGGCCCAGTATTCTCAGGTGCATTGTTCCCGTTCCTCTTCATTACCATCGCCTGTGGTGCGGTTTCAGGCTTCCACGCGCTGATTTCTTCCGGTACTACGCCGAAAATGCTGGAAAACGAAACCCACGTCCGCATGATCGGTTACGGCGGTATGTTGATGGAAAGTTTCGTGGCCATTATGGCGCTTGCCGCTGCCGCATCGCTTGATCCCGGCGTGTACTTCGCCATGAACAGCCCTGCTGCCTTGATCGGCACAGACGCCAATACTGCCGCCGAAGTAATTACCACCAAGCTGCAATTCCCTGTCGATGCCGCAACCCTGTTGCACACCGCTAAAGAAGTCGGCGAAAACACCATCCTTTCCCGTGCGGGCGGTGCGCCTACCCTCGCAGTCGGTATGGCACACATCATGAGCCGCCTGATTCCGGGCGAAGCCATGATGGCATTCTGGTATCACTTTGCCCTGTTGTTTGAAGCCTTGTTCATCCTGACCGCCGTCGATGCCGGTACCCGCGTCGCACGCTTCATGATTCAAGACTTGGGCAGTATTTTCTACAAACCTTTCGGCAACACCGACTCCATCCCTGCCAACCTGATTGCGACCTTCTTTGCCGTGGCATTGTGGGGCTACTTCCTCTACACCGGCGTAACCGACCCGCTGGGCGGCATCAACTCGCTCTGGCCTTTGTTCGGCATCGCCAACCAAATGCTGGCAGGCGTAGCCTTGATTATGTGTGCCGTTGTGTTGATTAAGATGAAACGCGACCGTTATGTCTGGGTGGCACTCGTTCCTGCCGTCGGCGTACTGTTTGTAACCTGCTACGCCGGTCTGCAAAAACTGTTCCACAGCGACCCGCGCGTCAGCTTCCTTGCCCATGCCGGCAAATACAGCGACGCATTGGCTAAAAACGAAGTCCTCGCGCCCGCTAAAGACATCGGCGAAATGTCGCAAATCATCTTCAACGACCAGATCAATGCCGGTCTGACCGCATTGTTCCTCTCCGTCGTCGTCGTCGTTGCCATCTACGGCGTGCGTACCGCTATGAAAGCACGCAAAGTCGGCTGGCCGACCGCTAAAGAAATTCCGGCGGTGTACCGCGACGGTAAACAACCGGAGGCACAAAGTGAAGCGTAAACTCGCCGCTTGGTGGAAAACCGCCAAACTTACCGCCAACCTCATGGCAGGGGTGCCCGATTATGAAAACTACGTTGCACAACAACGCAAACATAATCCTAACGCCCCCGTCATGACCGAGCTGCAATTTCAAGACTACTGCCGCAAACGCCGCTGCGGTGCAAACGGCGGAAGATGTTGCTAATCGCTTGAACGGTTGAAAAAAGGTCGTCTGAAAGTTTTCAGACGACCTTTTTATATTAATGCTGCTTGAAAAAGGACGGGTTAGTATTCGCCCAATAGCTGCTCGCGGGTCAGTAAGAATACGAATCCGTCGCCGCCGCTGGTTTCTAGCCAAGTAAACGGCAATTCGGGGTAGGCGGCTTCCAATACGTCGCGGTTGTGCCCGATTTCGACCAGCAGGACGCCTTTGGGATTCAAGTATTTGGCGGCGTGCAGCAGGATTTGGCGGGTAGCGTCCAAGCCGTCTTCGCCGCTACCCAAGGCGAGTTCGGGTTCGTGCAGGTATTCGTCGGGCAACATATCGACCGATTCGGCATCGACATAAGGCGGGTTGGAAACAATCAGGTCGTATGTACCTTCCAATCCTTCGAACAAATCGGTATGAATCAAGTTTATACGCTCTTCCAAACCATAATCTTCAACGTTGATGGCCGCTACTTCCAGCGCATCCAAACTCAAATCGACGGCGTCAATTTCAGCGGCAGGGTAGTGGTGCGCCATTTGGATTGCGAGGCAGCCGCTGCCGGTACATAAATCCAATGCGCGGTGAACCAATTCGGGGTGTTCTATCCAAGGAGTAAGGTTGTCGCCGAGCAGTTCGTAAATAAACGAGCGCGGTACGATGACGCGTTCGTCAACATAAAAATCGAAATCACCCTGCCATGCCTGATGGGTGAGGTAGGCGGCGGGGATGTGTTCGACTGCGCGGCGTTCCAGCACTGACAATACTTCTTCTTTCTCGCTTTGCAACAGCTTGGCATCGAGGTAAGGTTCCAGCGTGTCCAGCGGCAGGTTGAGGGTGTGCAGGATCAGGTAGGCGGCTTCGTCGTGTGCGTTGTCCGAGCCATGCCCGAAAAACAAACCTGCATCGTTGAAACGGCTGACGGCGAAACGCAGGATGTCGCGGATGGTGGTCAATTCTTGGGCTGCTTGGGTAAACATATTCATCAAAATCCTTAATGGTCGGAACACCGTCTTTCGGGCGGCGGAATCGGGAAGTCATTTATTGCAAAGCGGAACGATTATAACAGAGGTCGTCTGAAAACATGGTTTCAGACGACCTCTTGATTGCGGGAGCGGTTATTTTTTGCCTTTTGCCGCTTTCACATCTTTTTCGGTGATGGTACCGCCGCCGTTATCAAATGCATTCATGATGTAGGTCGAAACTGCTGCTACGTCCGCTTCGTTGATGGCTGTTGCGGGCATAAAGCCGTTATAGGGTTTGCCGTTAACCTTGATCGGGCCGTTGATGCCTTTGAGCATGCTGTTCAACAGTACCTGCGGTTTTTTCATGATGTAGTCGGAACGGAACAGGGGAGGGAACATTGTTCCTCTGCCTTCACCTTTTTTACCGTGGCAGGCGGCGCAGTTGGTTTCGTAAATTTTCTGCCCTTGCGCCATCTGTGCGGCATCAGCGGCGAAGGTTGAGGCTGAAAAGCAGGAGAGTGCGGCAAGTGTCAGGATGTGGATGGTTTTCATGGCTTGTCCTTGCAGATGGTTGGGATGTTTTTGTTTTAAAGGAATAGGGCAATCATACAATAAAGGTCCTTGGATTCGGATTTCAAGTGCAACACTAGTGTATCAGTGGTTTGAACAGATTCAAGAATAAAACACTTG
>NZ_CEXQBZ010000137.1:0-20939 GCF_982712965.1 Neisseria flava
CCGTATGCTACCGCATACTGGCCTTTTTCTGTTAGGGAAAGTTGCACTTCAAATGCGAATCCGCCGTCGTCTGAAACCGAAAATTAGGTTTCAGACGACGTTTGCGCTCAGGCTTCCTCTAAAAATCCGGTTTGCCTCAGCTTAGCCGATGATATTGGAAGCGCTCAACCAAGCTGCCTGACTGTCGTCAAATTTGGCGAACACGGTATTGCTGCTTGCACCTGCCGCTCGGTAGGCGAGGGTTTGAGATACAGAGTCGAAGACGAGGTAAGAACGGCCAGTGTCGTAATAATAAGGATTTTTGACGAACAGTTCCGACCAGCTCACATTTGCCTCGCTGCCGCTTAGCAGGGAACGCATACCGGACAGATCAAGCTTGTCCATATAAGGGTTGAAGTCGGTAATACGATCTATGCTGCCGTCGCGGATGTCTGAGGCGGAGAAAGCGACGGTATCTTTACCTGCACCTGTAACGATGGTATCGCTGCCCGAACCGCCTGTGAGGTAGTCGTTGCCGTCGCCGCCGTGGAGGTAATCGATCCCGTCTCCTCCATTCAGCCTGTCATCTCCGTCGCCGCCGTAGAGATAGTCGTTTCCGCTGCCGCCTGACAACAGGTCGTCTCCACTCATGCCGTAAAGGGTATCATTGCCTCCCTCACCGTTTAATTGGTTGTGGCCGCTGTTGCCGGTAATGGTATTGTCGCCGTAATTGCCGATGCCGAAAGTGTTGTTGCTGCCGGTCAGGGTCAGGTGTTCGACGTAGGTTGGGATTGTGTAGGAAACACTACTATATATCGTATCGACACCTTCTCCCCACCACTCAGTAACTGTATCTTTGACATTATCTACATGGTAGATATCATTCCCGTACCCACCAGACATGGTATCTGCACCGCTGCCTCCGTCCAAAGTATCATTGCCACTGCCACCATCAAGCAGGTCGTTACCTTCGTCACCGCGAAGAATGTCGTCTCCGTTACCGCCGTATAGGAAATCTCTATCATCCCCTCCCATCAGCAGGTCGTTGCCTTCGTTGCCGTATAGCGTATCGCTGCCGCGTCCTCCGCTTAATCGGTTATTGCCGCTGTTTCCCGTCAGAATATTATCGGCGTTGTTGCCGAATGCGAAGGTATTGTCGTTGCCTGTTAGCGTTAGGTTTTCAACGTGGGTTGGCGCGGTATAGGTAATACTGCTGTAAATCGTGTCGATACCGCCGTTCATTTCCTCAATAACCGTATCGTTCACATTATCAACATGATAGACATCATTTCCCAAGCCGCCGGCCATAGTGTCTGCACCGCTGCCGCCGTCTAAAGTATCGTTGCCATAGCCTCCGTCGAGCAGGTCGTTGCCTGCATCGCCACGCAGGATGTCATCACCTTGTCCGCCGTAAAGTTCGTCGCGATCATCACCACCCATTAATAGGTCGTTACCTTCCATGCCATAGAGCGTGTCGCTACCTCGCCCGCCACTCAAGCGATTGTTGCCGCTGTTGCCGATAAGGCTGTTATCGGCATTGTTGCCAAAGCCGAAGATATTGTCTTTACCTTCTAAAATCAGTTTTTCAACGTGGGTTGGCGCGGTATAGGTAACACTGCTGTATATCGTATCGTAGCCTGCATCTGCGTCTTCGACGACTGTATCTTTTATATTATCTACATAGAAAGTATCGTTTCCCTTTCCTCCGAGCATGGTGTCCATACCCGTACCGCCATATAAGATATCTTCCCCGTCATCCCCAGATAGAAAATCGTTTCCGCTTCCACCATTCAGAACGTCGTTGCCGCCTAGTCCGCCAAGTCGGTCATCACCATCGTCGCCCCATAGATAATCGTTGCCATTTCCGCCAAGCATCAGATCATTGCCGCCTTTGCCATATAGACGGTTGCCGTTGGAATTGCCCGATATAACATTGTCTGCATCATTGCCGATACCTAACATACTGTTGCCCTGCAACTTCAGATCTTCGACATGTTCTGGTAAGGTAAAGTCGGTGCTGCTATAGATTAGATCGCGGCCTTCGTTTTCACGCTCGATGATGGTATCGTCCGCATTTTTACTGTAGTAAGTATCGTTCCCTAAACCACCGTAGAATATGGTATGTCCCGTACTACCATATAAAGTATCATTATGGTCCGTACCGGTAATAACGACGGATTGGTTATTTTTTAAAGAAAGCAATGTATCAGCCATAATAGTTCTCCTGTGGAAAAATGGATGGGAAGAGTGAATAATAAAAATTTATATCTATTTGACATTAAATAGATTTTTTCTTATATGGCATGATGTCGATTGTATCGGAGAAAACAATAATGGATAAGATATAATAATTTAACATATTGTTTAATATGTTAATTTAAAATTGGAAATAATTAGGTGAGACATTTGGTGTGCCGATAATAGGGAAAGTAAAACTGAAAAGGTCGTCTGAAAACTGTTTTTCAGACGACCTTTTGTTGTTTTATCCCTCAAGAAAGTGAAGGAATTACGACCGAACCTGCCCGTCGCCCAACACTATCCATTTCTGCGAAGTCAGCCCGTGCAGACCGACGGGGCCGCGCACGTGGATTTTGTCGGTGGAAATGCCGATTTCCGCGCCGAGGCCGTACTCGAAGCCGTCGGCGAAACGGGTGGAGGCATTGACCATGACGCTGGCGCTGTCGACCGTGCGCAGGAAGGTGCGGGCGTCGGAGTAGGATTCGGTTACGATGCTGTCGGTGTGGTGGCTGCCGTGGGTGTTGATATGGGCGACGGCTTCTTCGAGGCTGTCGACGATTTTGACGGAGAGGATGGGGGCGAGGTATTCGGTGTCCCAGTCTTCTTCGGAGGCCGTCTGAATGTGGGGCAGGATGGACAGGGTACGCGGGCAGCCGCGCAGCTCGACGTCGCGGGCGGCGTATTTCTCCGCCAATACGGGCAGGATTTCGGTGGCGCGGCTTTGGTGGACGAGCAGGGTTTCCATGGTGTTGCAGGTGCCGTAGCGCGAGGTTTTGGCGTTGAAGGCGATGTTGACGGCTTTTTCGGTGTCGGCGGCGCGGTCGATATAGACGTGGCAGATGCCGTCGAGGTGTTTGATGACGGGTACGCGGGCTTCGGCGGCGATGCGGGAAACCAGCGATTTGCCGCCGCGCGGGATGACGACGTCGATAAACTCTGGGCTTTGCAGCATGGCGCCGACGCTTTCGCGGTCGGTGTTTTCAATCAGGCTGACGGCTGCTGCGGGCAGGCCGTTTTCAACTAATGCCTGCGTAATCAGTTTGGAGAGCGCCATATTGCTGTTGAAGGCTTCGCTGCCGCCGCGCAGGACGCAGACGTTGCCGGATTTGAGGCAGAGGGCGGCGGCATCGACGGTTACGTTGGGACGGGATTCGTAAATGATGCCGACAACGCCCAAAGGTACGCGCATTTTGCCGATTTGCAGGCCGTTTTCGCGGGTGCGGAATTCGTCCATTTCGCCGACGGGGTCGGGCAGGGCGGCAATCTGGCGCAAACCTTCGCACATATTGTCTATGGTTTTTTCGGTCAGCCGCAGGCGGTCGAGCAGGGCGTCGTTCAAACCTTTCTGCGCGGCCTGTTCCATATCTTGAGCGTTGGCGGCGAGGATGGCGGTTTGATGGTGTTTGATGAGTTCGGCAGTGCGCAGAAGCGCGGCGTTTTTTTGCGCGGTCTTGGCGGCAGCGACAGTATAGGAAGCCTGTTTGGCGGCGGACGCAGTGCGGCGGACGTAGTCTTGGATGTTTTGCATGGTGTTTCTGCGGGGAAAGTGGGAATGGGTTGATGATAAGGTCGTCTGAACGGGAATTCAATACAAAACTGGGTGAAGGCAGCTCTAACTTGCGGTTTGTTTCGCGGCAGTATGGAGTTTCGAGGTCAATGGTGGAAAGGTCGTCTGAAAATTTGAAAGTGGGTTTCAGGAAACAGTGGGTCGGGCATTTATTCCCATTTCTGCATAGGCAGGGGCGGGAATAACGATAGTGGATAAACACCGTATCGGGAATGGGTAGATTTCGTGGGCAAAGCCCACGCTACTTCTGTCTGAAAAGATAGGGTGAATGAAAACAAGAAGCCTCCATGCCGTCATTCCTGCGCAGGCGGGAATCCAGAGTCTTAAAGCCGTACCAATCTTTAAACATTCCTAAAAATCAAGGTCTGGATTCCCGCCTGCGCGGGAATGACGGCGTGGGTATTGCCATTTTAATCTGTTTTGGAAGGCAGGTTTCAGACGACCTTTTGTCGTATGGTCTTACTGCTGATTACAGGATTGTCGGTTGATGTTTATTAGGATTCCGTTTGCGCCAATTCCTCCGCCGCTTTTTGAACCATGTCCGGCGTGAGTTTGTTCAGGCAGTCGGTGTGTCCCAACGGGCATTCGCGTTTGAAGCAGGGCGAGCATTCGAGGTGCAGGCTGACGATTTTGGCTTTTGGGCTCAAGGGCGGGGTGTGGTCGGGGCTGGAGGAGCCGTAGGCGGCGACGAGTTTGCGGTCGAGGGCGGCGGCGAGGTGCATCAGACCGCTGTCGTTGCAGACGACGGTGTCGGCGCAGGAAAGCAGGTCAATCGCTTCGGAAAGGTTGGTTTTGCCGCAAAGGTTGGTACAGAGGTCGTCTGAAAGTCGGTTGATTTCTTCGGCGATGTCGAAATCTTTTTGCGAACCAAAGAGCCAAACCTGCCAGCCTTCCGCCAGATAGCGGCGGCCGAGTTCGGCGAAATGGCGCGCGGGCCAGCGTTTGGCAGGGCCGTATTCCGCACCCGGACAGAAGGCGAGAACGGGTTTGTCCGTGTTTAAGCCATATTTCGCAAGCGCGGCGGCGCGGCTTTCGGGGGAAATGGTGAAACGCGGGTTATCGGAATGTCCGTTGAAGTCCGCCTGCGTCGGGTGGGCGAGGGCGGTGTAGCGGTCGACCATCAGGGGCAGGGCGGCTTTGTCGAGCTTGCGGATGTCGTTGAGCAGCAGATAGCGCGATTCTCCGACGTAGCCGGTGCGCTGTTTGATGCCGGTGGCGAAGGCGATGAGGGCGGATTTCAGCGAGCCGGGCAGGACGATGACTTGGTCGTAACCTTGTTTGCCCAGTTCGCGCCCGATGCGCCAGCGTTTTTTCAGTTCCAACGCGCCGTGTCCGAACGGGTTTTCGATGACGCGGCTGATTTCGGGCATACGCTCGAACACCGCCATCGACCATTTGGGCGCGAATGCGTCTATGGTGCAGCCGGGATGGAGTTCGTGCAGGCGGCGGTAAAGCGGCTGGGTCATGACGCAGTCGCCGATCCAGCTCGGGGTGATGATGAGGATTTTTTTGGACATGGTGGTAGGGTAGGTTTGTATTGCGCGATATTGTAGCCGATTTAAAAAGGTCGTCTGAAAAACATTTTCAGACGACCTTTTTGCATTGTGGGCGATTAATGCCAACGGCTGTCGTTTTCGCACGGAATACCGTCATGATCACCGTCCATTTTGGTATTTGGGCAGTTTTTGATAAAAAATTCCGCCTCTTCCAAAGAATTCATTTGAGAACAGTGCTGACGACCGTCGCATTTGAATGCAGTGGTAGTGCCAGTGGTAGCAGCGGAGCCGGTTGAGGCAGTTGAACCATGTTTGAAAGCAGTACGCCCGCTTGCCGCGTCTTTCCATGCCTTGCGTTCGGCTTTCATCTTTTCGGCAACTTCGGACACCATTGTAACCGGTGCAGCCGCTGTTGCTTCCTGTGTCTGACGGCGGTATTCCTGCCAATAGTTCCAGCCGAACCATCCGCCTGCGGCAAAGAGGGCAATGACGGGGATGATCCACAGGAGTTTGGAAAAGGCTGCTTTAAAAGGCTCGGGCTCGGGGGCGAAAAAGTCGGCTTCGCCGATGCAGTCGGAAGCGAAGCAGATGTTTTCCGCTTCGTCGCGTCCGCGTCTGCCTTTGATAATTTCAAACGATACACGCTGACCTTCGGCGGGCGGGTGCGGCAGTGTGGTGAAGGCGGAGAGCGGGGCGAATATTTCTTTGCCCATGTTTTCTTCACGGATGGCTCCGAACCTCCGATTGTCGTTCCAGCGGATGATGGTTCCGTAATGACGCATTTTATCTATATAGAATAGTTGTTGTTTAGGTCGGTATTTTAAACGAAATATATAAATGGACAAGGGGATGGGTTGATATTTATATGTAAATTTTGGGTTTTAAAGTTAAGAAAGATATTTTTGAAAATAGGTTGTTAATATTTTTATGATTTTATGGGTGCTTTGTTGTTGTCGTGCCGGGATCGTCTGAAAACTCGTCTTCATGTTTGAGCGAACGTGCTTTATCCGCTTTCAGACGACCTGTGTATTGCATCAAAGCAAAGGCTGCTGCCGCACGATGGCGCGGATGACGGCGCGGTTGGGGTGCAAGGCGGTGCGCAGGCGTTGGGACAGCGGCTGGGGCAGACCGAGGATGTCGGCGGCGATGGCGGCAGCGCAGATAGGTGCGGTGGCGAGGCCGCGCGTGCCGTGGGCGGTGTTGATGTAGGCGTTCGGCAGGTAGGGACAGGGGACGTTGTCGAGGCGGTAGTTTTTGTCCAACGCGAGTTTGGCGTAGGTGGTCTGTATGGCGGCGATGTCACCGAGTGCGCCGACGACGGGCAGGTGGTCGGGGCTGTCGCAGCGCAGGGCGGCGTGTCCTTGCGGCGGGGAAGAGAGGTCGTCTGAAAACGAGTAAAGAGAGTTTCGCTCAAACGAGTTTTGCTCAAACAATGATTGCGCCAATGGCGGGTTGAGTTGTTGCAGGGCGGCGCGGTTGGCGGCTTCTTCGTGCGGGTGCCAAGCATCGTCGTTGCTGTTGAGGACGAAGGTTGCGCCGTAGCAGTGTTGCCCTTGCCAGCTCGGGCTGATGTAGCTTTCGCCGGATAAGGCGCAGCGCAGGCGTGTGGAAAAACCGCTTGCCGCCGCTATGCCGGTTTGCCCGCGAATTTGGCGGAAAGGCAGGGCGGAGACGTTCGCGTTGGCGGCGTTCGGGCTGTGCGCGCCCATGCAGTAAATAATGCAGCGTGCGCTGAAGCTGCCGCGCGGCGTGTGCGCCGTCCAGTTTGCGCCGTCATATTCGGCGGAGGATAGGGGCGTGTTTTCGTGCAACGCAATCAGCGGATGATTCAGCAAGGCGCGGACAACGGCGGGCGGGTTCAGCCATACGCCCTGCGGCCAGTAAAGGCCGTCTGAAAAGACGTCTATGCCTGCGATTTGCGCGGCTTCGTCGGCGGAGACGCTGCGGTAAAGGTGGGTGTGATGCTGCTGTAAACCCAATGCCTGATTGCGTTTGCGTTCGGCTTCGTCGAAATTGAGGTGCAACACGCCGTCGCCGCCCCATGCGTCGGAATCGGGCAGCAGGTCTTGCAGTAGGCGGCGGGTGTAGCCGTAGCCCGCCAGCAGCAGTTCGGTCTGCTCGGTGTCGTGCGGTGAGATTTTGGCGTAGAGCAGCCCTTGGCGGTTGCCGCTGCCGCCTTGCGCCGCTTTGCCCGCCTCCAAAACGGTAACGCGCACGCCGTGTTCCGCCAGTTTGCGCGCGGTCGCAGCGCCGGCAATGCCCGCGCCGATAACCAGCGCGTGTTCGGGCGGGGTGGTGGCTTGAGGTCGTCTGAACCAAGGTTTGACGGGTTTGGGCGCGGCTTGCTGCACGGTTTCGGTCTGCCATTCGATACGGTCGAAATGTTCGTGCAGGCTGTCGGCGCGCTGCGGCGGGATAAGCCAGAGATGCACATCAGGCAACAGGTTTTCTAGAAAGTTGACGCTGTTGAACTGAAGGCATTTCAGGGCTTGGTCGAGGCGGTTTTTCAGACGGCCTTCCAGCTCGGTCGGGGCATCGGACAAATGAAAATCGGGCATGCGGTTTTCGGTCAGACAAGCAACCAGATGCAGCGGCGCGGGATGAGTTTCAATCACACGGGCAAGTTCGGCGGGGGCGGGCAGGGTGTTCCAAGCGAGGATGGGCATGGCGGAGTCGTCTGAAAAAAAAGGTGGGTAAAAACGGGTAAGGAGTCAGAATGGTTATAGCAGATTAAAATAAGAAGTGCCAACATTGTCATTCATGCTTGTAGGCTTGAGATTATGTTAATCACTAAACATTTCTGAAAGATTGAGGTCTGGGTTTCCACTTGCTCGGCAGGCATGGGATAAAGCTGCCGGATAAAGAGGTCGTCTGAAAATGGTTGTGTAATGGGTTATAAAAAATTGGTCGATGATGGCATATCTTTGATGTTGCAATATCCGTTGTGATCATGCTATTTGTTATGGTTATTGCTAAATTGGATGACTTTGGTTAAAGTCGTTTGTAATAATTTCTTTAATAAATAATAAAAGGCAATAAAATGAAAAAGATGCTTAAGAATGCATTAAAAGAAGCAATTAAAGAGGTATTTGAAGAGGCGGCAAAAGGGGTATTGCATTATGTGGATAATTTTTTTGTTATGGTAGGTTATTTCTTTGCCGTTGCAATATTCGGCAGTATCGCAATCATTGCATACTATTTTTATCCAATCATTACAACAATAGTTTTAGCCCTTGCTGTAATTGGTTGGGTAGCGGAATTCTTTGAACGCCGCAAATCTAGAAACAGCTAAACCCGATTTAAATTAATGGCCCGCCTTCATTCGGCGGGCCGTTTCTTTGAATATGCGTTTTCAGACGACTTTAATATATCACCCTTATAAAGCGATGATTGCCAATATTTAATGTCCTTTGGCTTTAAAAGGAACATCTGTTTATTTATACAAGCTGTTCGCCCCAGTGTAATTTTTGGCGCAGGGTTCGGAAGTATTGGTAGTCGGTGGGGTGGAGGATGCGCAGGGGGTTGTGGTAGCGGCGGATGATGATGCGGTCGAGGTTTTGTACGTCGATAAAGGATTGTCCGTCGAAATGGACGCGGGCATCGCCGCTTTGGGTAACGAGGATTTCGATTTCGGAGGTATCGGGAATGGCGATGGGGCGGTTGGTCATGGATTGGGGGCAGATGGGCACGAGGGTGAAGGCGTGCAATCCTGCCTGCATGATGGGACCGCCGGCGGCTAGTGAGTAGGCGGTGGAGCCGGTGGGGGTGGAGACGATGAGGCCGTCGGAGCGTTGGGTATAGACGAATTCTTGGTTGATGAAGACTTCGAACTCTATCATCTGGCCTGCGCCGCCGCGTGAGAGGACGGCATCGTTGAGGGCGAGGGCGCGGTGGATGGTTTCTCCGTCGCGAACAAGGGTGGCTTCGATGAGGATGCGCTCTTCGGGCAGGTATTTGCCTTCGAGGACGGGCAGCAGCTCTTCGGTCATGTTTTCGCGAGGGATTTGGGTGAGGAAGCCTAAATGCCCTTGGTTGATGCCGATAACGGGCACGGTACGGGGGGCGATTTCGCGGGCGACGGAGAGGAAGGTGCCGTCGCCGCCGAGGACGATGACGAGGTCGCAGTGTTTGCCCAAGTCGGATTTGCTGACGATGTGGCAGCCGACGGTATCTTGAACATAGATGCAGCGTTCTTCTATGCCGATTTCGTCAAGATAGACGGTGAGGCCGTGTCCCTGCAGGAATTGGATGAGGGTGTGGGCGGTATTTTGGATTTCGGGGGTATTGGGGCGGGTTACGATACCGATGTTGTGAAACGGGCTGTTCATAGGCATGGGTCGTCTGAAAATTAGTCTATCCAGATGTCGCGTTCGAGCCGGTCGAGGCGTTCGTTGAGACGGGCAACGTCGTCGCGCAGTTTGTCCACTTCTTCCATCCAGGCGGACAGGGTGGCGGCGTCGATAACGGGGGATTCGGGTTCGCGGGAAAAGTCGCTGATTTGCTCGGCTATGCTTTGTCCGATTTTTTTGACGGTTTGCCCGATGTTTGCGGCGCGTTCGCTGATGCTGCCTGCGAGTGAGTCGCCGAAGATGCGGGCGAGGTCGTCTGAAGCGTAGTAGCGCAGGCTGCCAAGTATGGGCAGGACGGTCATGCCGAGCATGAGGTCGCCTTCGAGGCTGATGTCACCGACGCCGGGTTCTTGTCCGGTGAGTATTTTGCGGATGGCGCTTTGGTGGAAGGTGATGAGGGTGTCGGCGGGTTGGTCGGCGGTTTCGAGGAAGCCGTCGTGATTGATGCGTCCGGTCAGTCCGAATCCGGCGAGGTTGAGGCTCAGGGTTTTGCCTGACAAGCGGGACAAGTCTTGTCTGTGTTCCGGATTTTGCTGTATCAGGTGGTTGATAACGGGAAATAGGGCGGACATAGCGTGTTCTCGATACTTTCGGGCTTGGGGTTGTATAGTGGGTGAACTTGATTTGTACGGCGATGCTTCGCCTTATCCTGATTTTGTCGACTCACTATGTTAAGTAAGACTGTGTTTTTTGGTTTTGGTTTTGCCGCTGCCGAAAGGTCGTCTGAAACGGTCGCGGAGCCGTAATTTTACAGGCTTAAGCCGTCGGCGGAAACGGTATTTACAATTTTGCCGCTGCTTGTGTCATCAGGCGCGAAATCGGGCGGCGGGAGACCGAGTTTGGCGGCTTCGGCCGTATAGAAATCGCGGCGGGTCGGGTGGCGCGGTTCGACGATGTTGCGGATGCGTCTGCCGTTTGGGTTGAGGGTCGTCTGAAACAGGGTTTCGACGGCGATGTCGCGGTGGACGATATTGACAGGCTGGTTGCCGCCCGGGATGTTTTGCTTTTGAACAAGACGGCTGACGGGATGGCGTTCGGCGCAATAAAGCCCGCCCAACCGCAGGATGTCGATGTTCGGAACGCCGCTGTCGAGCAGGTATTGTTCGGCGGCGAGGATTTGGCGGGCGGACTCGGTTTGCGGGTCGGGTGTGGCAGTTTCGTCGCATTCGCGCGCTTTATCGCCGTAAACGCTGGTGCTGCTCGTGAAAATCAGGTGTTGCACATTGCACGCTCGGGCAAGTTCTGCCCATTGTTTGATGGTGTCGGCGTAATGCGTCAGCGAGGATGGCGGCAACAGGCAGAACCAAACGGGTTTGTCGGCGTGGTGCCGCCAAAAGCTTGTATCGCGGGCAAGGTTCGCGCTTTGAAACACGTTGTCTTGATTGAGGTCGATGGTGTCGAGGTGTACGGGCAGATTAATATCGTCCGAAGTCAGGCTGCGCTTGATGGCGGCAACGCGGCTGTCGTGTTCGTAGAGTTTCTGCGCCAAAGGACGGCCGAGGTAGCCCAAGCCTAAGATGGATGCGTCGGGGGAAGTATTCATGATTTTGATGGTTTAGATGTAGTCTTTTACGTTCGGGCTTCTGCCGAACACGGCTTGGTGAGATTGGCGGATACAGAGCCGGTTGAACATGACGCGTTGGGTTTGGTTGCCGTCAATAATCTTCACTTTGCCTTGCAGTTTCGGCGCGTCATGATGGAAAGTATTTTTAAAATCGTGCCAGCGTGCGGCTTGCAGGTGGACGACGGCAAACATATCGTGGGAAATATTGACGCCGATGCTGATGAGTTCGGATGATGCCTGAAGGCAGAAACCGCTGTCGCCAAAGAGGCACAGCCCCGTATCGTCGGGATAGCGGAACAGCTCGATTTTGACGGCTTGCGGTTCGGCAAAAACGGCGCAGAACAGCCGCTCGAACAGCGACGGTTGCGAAACGCCTTCGCTCAACATGCCATACAGCCCTGAGAGCCAGTTGACATAGCCGAGAAAGGAAAAATGGAAATCCTGCATGATGGATTCGATGCGTTTCGGGTCGCGGCGGCTGATGAGGCTGACGAACTCGAATCCCGCTTCGGGGAGCCGTGAGCGCAGGATTTGAAGTAGGCGGTAGGCAAACGGGTTTTGATGGTTGCGGGGATTGCGCAAAATGCCGAGAAATTTGAGCCGCAGCACGCGCCACAGCGCATCGGGGACTTTGACTGAGTCTGTTTCGGTGAAACCGGCTTCGCTCGTTTTAACGAAACTCGCTTCGCTCATTTTCAGACGACATCCGGGCAGCGTGCGCAAGTGTTCGCAGGCATCTTCGTAGCCGCTTTCGTGGCGGTTGAACCAGCTTTCTAGGTTGTATTGGTTGCCGGTGTTTTCAACGAAAGCCAGCGTATAGAGGTTTTTCGCCGCCAGATTGCCGATGATGTTGACGCTTGCCGCTTCAGGCGGGGCGGCCGGTTTGGCAGCGTGTTTGCGTTTTTTCCTTTCATTATGCGGCTGATAGGAATGAGTGCCAAACAAGGATAGGGGCAGCCGGTAAACATTTTGGTTTTGCGGACTGACTTTGGGATTGTGCGCATGCTGCCGTTGTTCGGTTTGGGCGATATAGTGGTGTTCCTTGGTCGGATTCGCCGTCAAAAGCGCATAGGGCTTGCTGCTGCCTTCTGGCAGAGGCTGGTCGCCTAGGATGAAAACTTGTCGGGTCATGGCTTGGGAAAGGTCGTCTGAATGTGCCGATTATAGTTTATCGGGGCAAAGGTATTCAAAATCCCTGCAA
Source organism: Neisseria flava (assembly GCF_982712965.1). Classification (NCBI taxonomy): domain Bacteria; kingdom Pseudomonadati; phylum Pseudomonadota; class Betaproteobacteria; order Neisseriales; family Neisseriaceae; genus Neisseria; species Neisseria flava. Next base: position 12,395 of record NZ_CEXQBZ010000137.1, read on the forward strand.
TAGATTGGAACGCAGGTTTTATAGCCGATTGAAATAAAAGGGCTGTCATTCCCGTCCGTGTTTATACAGGGACGGGAGAAGGCATCAATTGTTTTGGTTTGAACTGGCTGGATTGAGTTTTCAGACGACCTAAAAACGGTTTTTCAATTCCCGCAGCGCGGCGAATACTTCCAAACCGCTGTCCAGTTGCTTCCCTGCCAAATCTTCAACCCGTTCGCGGACTTCGGGCAAATCGACCCGTAAAAACGGATTGATTTTGCGTTCATGTGCGAGAGTTACAGGCAGGGTCGGCGTATGTTCCGATGCGCGCAAAGCTGCTTGAATATCGGGATTTTCCGGCTCGATAAATTCGGCAAAACGCAGATTAGAAGCGGTGTATTCATGCGCGGGATAAAACAGCGTTTCTTCGGGCAACTGATTGAATCTTTGGAAACTGTCGTACAAATCTTCTATCGTTCCCGTAAACACCCTGCCACAGCCGGCGGAGAATAATGTATCTCCGCAGAAAACGTGCAGACCTTCGGTGTTTTCCAAAAGATAGCTGACGTGGCGGTCGGTATGGCCGGGCGTCGCCCACACGGTAACCAGCCCGTCACCGAAGGGAAACTGCGTACCCGCCGCAACCGTATGCGTTGCCAAGTCAATATCCGCCTCTCCGTACACGGGCGATTCCATAAAGCCGTTTTTGAGAGATTGGACTCCGCCGATATGGTCGTGATGCAGATGGGTAATCCACGTTTGCGCCAGCATCAGGCGGTTGCGGACGAGGAATACCAAAACAGGCGTGGCATCGGACGGATCGACGCAGGCGGCGTGATTGCCATCTTGAATCATCCAGATGTAGTTGTCGTTCAGGGCTTTGACAGGGGTGATGTTCATAATGTGGTTCCCTCACTTGGAAATAGCGGATTTTAGCTGATGATGAAAAGGTCGTCTGAAAATCTTGAGCAAGTTTTTCAGACGACCTTTTGTATGAACGGATAAAAATAGCGGCAGAGGGTTCGGATTATTTTTGATCTATGTGTTCATATCCGGGGCAATCTGCATTGCTTGCCCAAAAGATACCGTCGCTGTCGAGATAGACGGAGCAGGCCTCTTTGCTTTTGTATCCGTCATTCGGCTTGGCTTCGAGCAGGAAGCCCGAGGCGGACGGATTCTCTTTCCCTTTTTGGGTGTTTTGATAGTTGAAAAACTGGATGGTGAAGTATTCGTTTTGAACCAGGTCTGTTGCCGGGAACTTCTCAAACGTACGGTTTTGCGCGTAGAAGCGTTCGAGATTATGGGCATTGATCATGAGCTCGGAACGGACGTTCTCCAAACGGCTTTTACGGATAAAGCGTTCGTAGGACGGATAGGCAAGGGTGGCAAGGATGGCGAGAATGACGATGACGATGAGCAGCTCGACCAGCGTGAAGCCTTTTTGTAATGTGTTTTTCATGATATGTCGTAATTTTTATTGTATGGGCGGGAATTCAGACTGCAATTATAGTTCTTTTCTCCCATTTTGAATGTTTGGATAAATTTCAGGATTGGGAAAATATGTAAATACGTTGCAATATCTTGGAAATGGTTTTTTATAAAATGATTATAAAACAGATTATTATGATTTTATTTGATTTGCCGTTGACTTGGCTGGAGTAAATGCTTGCAGTAAAATCCGCTCGTTTTCAGCGTTTTCGGCGGATAAGTGTTGGGATTATGCGACATGAATCGGGTACCGGATTGAACAGATGAAATGGATGAATCAGAAAGTCAGTTATGGCAAAAATTATTAATAAATGGACGGTTGGAATAACGGTTGCTGCGGTGCTTGGGTTTGCTGCGTGGTCTTATTTCCAGCCCGAACCTCAAACTTCTTACATCACGGAAACGGTCAAACGCGGCGACATCAGCCAGACGGTATCGGCTACGGGCGAGATTTCGCCGTCGAATTTGGTGTCGGTGGGCGCGCAGGCTTCGGGGCAGATTAAGAAGCTGTACGTCAAGCTCGGGCAGCAGGTTAAAAAGGGCGATTTGATTGCGGAAATCAATTCGACCACTCAGGTGAACACGCTGAATACGGAAAAATCCAAGCTGGAAACGTATCAGGCTAAGTTGGTTTCTGCCGAAATCGCGCTGAACAGCGCGGAGAAGAAATATAAGCGCGAGGCGGCTTTGTGGAAGGAAAACGCGACGTCCAAAGAGGATTTGGAAAGCGCGCAGGATGCGCTGGCTGCGGCTAAGGCGAATGTTGCCGAGCTGAAGGCTTCCATCAAGCAAACCAAAATCTCCATCAATACTGCCGAATCGGAATTGGGCTATACCCGCATTGTTGCGACGATGGACGGTACGGTGGTGGCGATTCCGGTGGAAGAAGGGCAGACTGTGAACGCGGTGCAATCCACGCCGACGATTATCCAGTTGGCGAATCTGGATACGATGTTGAACAAAATGCAGATTGCCGAAGGCGATATTACCAAGGTTAAAGCGGGGCAGAATATTTCGTTTACGATTCTGTCCGAACCGGATACGCCGATTAAGGCGAAGCTTGACAGCGTCGACCCGGGCTTGACCACGATGTCGCTGGGCAGCTACACCACCAGCACGGACACGACTTCCAATGCGATTTACTACTACGCCCGCGCTTTGGTGCCTAACCCCGACGGCAAACTTTCCATCGGTATGACCACTCAGAATACGATTGAAATCAACAGTGTGAAAAACGTTTTGCTCGTGCCGACGCTGACGATTAAAAAACACGACGGCAAATCGTTTGTCAGCGTTTTGGGCGCGGACGGTAAAGCTTCGGAACGCGAGATTACGGTCGGTCTGAAAGACAGTATGAATACCGAAGTCAAAAGCGGTTTGAAAGAAGGCGACAAGGTGGTGATGTCGGAAATGAGCGCGGCGGAGCAGGCTGAAGCGACGCAACGCGCCATGCAGGGTCCGCCGAGATAAATAGGCAACAGGTCGTCTGAAAGTTTTGTTTCTTAGCAAAACTCCCCTTTCAGACGACCTTTCCACTCCATACATCATTATCGGTCGGAAACACTTATGAGCTTAATCGAATGTAAAAACATCAACCGCTACTTCGGCAGCGGCGCGAACCGCGTTCATGTTTTGAAAGATGTCAGCCTGTCGATAGAGAAGGGCGATTTCGTCGCCATCATCGGGCAATCCGGTTCGGGCAAATCCACGCTGATGAACATCCTCGGCTGTTTGGATAGCGCGACTTCGGGTTCGTATCAAATCAACGGCATCGAAACCGCCAAAATGGAGCCGGACGAATTGGCGGCATTGCGGCGCGAACGCTTCGGCTTTATTTTCCAACGCTACAACTTGTTGGGCTCGCTGACGGCGCGGGACAATGTCGCCCTGCCTGCCGTGTATATGGGCATGGGCGGCAAAGAGCGTTCCACACGTGCGGAGAAGCTGTTGCAGGATTTGGGTTTGGAAGGCAAGGAAGGCAACAAACCCAGCGAACTTTCCGGCGGTCAGCAGCAACGCGTTTCCATCGCACGCGCCCTGATGAACGGCGGCGAAATCATCTTTGCTGACGAGCCGACCGGTGCGCTCGATACCGCCAGCGGCAAAAACGTAATCGAAATCATCCAAAAGCTGCATAAAGAAGGGCATACCGTGATTATGGTTACGCACGATCCCGGTATCGCCGCCATCGCCAACCGTATCATCGAAATCCGCGACGGCGAAATCATCTCCGACACTTCAAAAAATCCCGAAATCCCCGAAAGCAAAATAGAACGCATCAAAGAAAAATCTTCGTGGTTGTTTTATTACGACCAATTCGTCGAAGCCTTCAAAATGTCGGTGCAGGCGATTATGGCGCACAAAATGCGTTCGCTCCTGACCATGCTCGGCATCATCATCGGCATTGCCTCGGTCGTGTCCGTCGTCGCTTTGGGCAACGGTTCTGAGAAGAAAATCCTCTCCGACATCAGCGCGATGGGAACGAACACCATCAGCATCTTCCCCGGACGCGGTTTCGGCGACAGGCGCAGCGGCAGGATTAAAACCCTCACCATTGACGACGCTAAAGTCATCGCCAAGCAAAGCTACGTCGCTTCCGCCACGCCGCAGACGACCTCCGGCGGCACGCTGACCTACCGCAACACCGACCTGACCGCCTCGCTGTACGGCGTGGGCGAACAATATTTCGACGTGCGCGGGCTGAAGCTGGAATCAGGTCGCCTGTTTGACGAGGGCGATGTGAAAGAAGACGCGCAAGTCGTCGTGATTGACCAAAACACCAAAGAAAAACTCTTCGGCACGGATGTCGATCCGTTGGGCAAGACCGTACTCTTCAACAAACGCCCGCTGACCGTCATCGGTGTGATGCAAAAAGAAGAAAACTCTTTTGGCAATTCCGATGTATTGATGCTTTGGTCGCCCTATACGACCGTGATGCACCAAATTACCGGCGAGAGCCACACCAACTCGATTACCGTCAAAATCAAAGACGACGCCAACACCCAAGTCGCCGAAAAAGGACTGACCGAGCTGCTCAAAACGCGGCACGGTACGGAAGACTTTTTCATGAACAACAGCGACAGCATCAAGCAAATGGTTGAAACCACTACCGGCACGATGAAACTGCTGATTTCCTCCATCGCCCTGATTTCATTGGTGGTCGGCGGTATCGGCGTGATGAACATCATGCTGGTGTCCGTAACCGAGCGCACCAAAGAAATCGGCGTGCGTATGGCGATCGGCGCGCGGCGCAACAACATCCTGCAACAATTCCTGATCGAAGCGGTCTTAATCTGTATCATCGGCGGCTTGGTCGGAGTAGGGCTGTCCACGCTCATCAGCCTTGTGTTCAACCATTTCGTCACCGAATTTCCGATGGAAATTTCCATCGGCTCCGTCATCGGCGCGGTTGTCTGCTCGACAGCTATCGGCGTGGCGTTCGGTTTTATGCCCGCCAACAAAGCCTCCAAACTCAACCCGGTTGACGCCTTGTCTAAGGATTAAAGTTTCAGACGACCTCCAAACCCCAAAGGTCGTCTGAAAATCCCGTTTGGATATTGTCATCACAATGAATATATAGTGGATTAACAAAAATCAGGACAAGGCGACGAAGCCATAGACAGTACAGATAGTACGGAACCGATTCACTTGGTGCTTCAGCACCTTAGAGAATCGTTCTCTTTGAGCTAAAGCGAGGCAACGCCGTACTGGTTTAAAGTTAATCCACTATACACACACCGAGGAAAACCTAATGATTACCCTACATGTATTGGCACAGTCCCGCGCCCTGCGCATCGTCTGGCTGCTCGAACTCATCGGCGCACCGTATCAAATCAAAACCTACGCGCGTCATCTCGAAACCCTGCTTGCGCCCGACGAACTCAAAGCCGTACACCCGCTGGGCAAGTCCCCCGTTATCGACGACGACGGATTCGTACTCAACGAAAGCGGCGCGATTACCGACTACCTGATTCAAACCTACGGCGGCGGATGCCTCATGCCCGAACGCGATAGCCAAGATTACTGGCATTACCAACGCTGGCTGCACTATGCCGAAGGTTCGCTGATGCCCTTGCTTTTGCTTGGGCTGGTGTTCCGCAAAATAGAAAACGCCCCCATGCCGTTTTTCATCAAGCCCGTCGCACGCAAAATCAGCGGCAACGTCAAAAACGGCTTTATCGAGCCGCAAGCCGCCCTGCATCTAGCCTATGTCGAAAACGAATTAAACGGCAAAGACTGGCTGGTCAGCAACCAACTCAGCGGCGCCGACATCATGATGAGTTACCCGCTGCAAGCCGCCGCCGACCGCTTCGGATTGGCGGACTATCCCAACATCCGCGCCTATTTGCAGCGCATCGAAAACGACCCCGCCTATCAAACGGCGGTAGAGAAAGCAGGCGGCCCGCTGCTGCGTTTGGATAAATAAGGTCGTCTGAAAACAGCAAAAGTCGGGTCTGGCTGCCCGACGAGATACCGAATACACAGTTCACACAATACATTGCGAAAACAGACCGAAGATCGTCCGAACCCACAACATATAGTGGATTAACTAAATCAGGACAAGGCGACGAAGCCATGGACAGTACAGATAGTACGGAACCGATTCACTTGGTGCTTCAGCACCTTAGAGAATCGTTCTCTTTGAGCTAAGGCGAGGCAGCGCCGTACTGGTTTAAATTTAATCCACTATACATCCGCTTTCAGGTTTTCAGACGACCTCCAAACCAAAGGCTAAAACATGAACCCCGACAAAGTACGACGAAGCAAGCTGAACACGCTGACCGACCTGCCCAATGTCGGCAAAGCCGTGGCGGAGGATTTGGCTTTGCTCGGCATCACGCAGCCGCAGGATTTGGCGGGGCAGGACGCTTACGAAATGTACGACCGCCTGTGCAGCCTGACCGCAACCCGACACGATCCCTGCATGATCGATATTTTCCTGTCGCTGGTTGATTTTATGCAGGGGAACGAACCGAAGCCGTGGTGGCATTTTACGGAACAGCGAAAAGCGTTTTTAGCCGATAAATAAACGCAGCCGATGAGATTGTTCAGACGACCTCGCTACCTTTCAGGTCGTCTGAAACCTTAAACCGAAAGACACAACATGCAGAAAAAACCTTTTTTTCAGACGGCATTATCCCTGTCGCTCGCCCTTGCCTTAAGCGCGTGCGCCGTCCACAGCACCGACCAAAACCTCACGCTCGAATCGACAGGGCAGGTGATGAGCGCGGAGGAAACCGCCGAACGCTACGACGTGAACGGAAACTGGTGGGAAATCTACCAAAGCCTGCAGCTCAACGCCCTGATGGCGCAGGCTTTGGAAAACAATATCGATTTGAAACAGGCGGCCATCAGCGTCAATAAAGCCCTGTATCAGGCAAATATTTTGGGGGCGGATTTGGCGCCGTCGTTCAGCGGTTCGCTGGGCGCGTCCACATCCAAAAACCTGAAAACCGGCAGCCACGGCAACACCTTCAGCAGCCAGCTCGGCTTGAGCTACGAATTGGATTTGTGGCGCAAACTCAGTGCCACCACCGACGCGCAAGTCTGGGAATACCAAGCCACGCGGCAGGATATGGCGAACACGCGCCTGACTTTGATCAACAATGTCGCCGACGCCTATTTCAACATCGCCTACCTCAACGAAGCCATTGAATTGGCGCAAAAATCCCTCAAGCAATATCAGGAAATCAACCGCATTGCCGATGCCAAGTTCCGCTACGGCAGAGCCGATTCCAGCCAGCCGACGCAGGCGAAACAATCGCTGTTGAGCGCGCAAAACAACCTGATTTCCCTGAAAAACAGCCTCGACACGCAAAAACAGGTTTTACGCAACCTGCTCAACCTCAAACCGAACGAAGCCATCGCCGCCGACCCCGCGCAATACCGACTGCTGCCCGTCAAAGGCGTGAACCTCGACGTACCGATTACCGTGTTGGCGAACCGCCCCGACCTGCGCTCCGCCGAATACCGCCTACAATCCTCGCTCCAATCCGTCGAAGCGCAAAAACGCAGTTGGTATCCCTCGATTACCTTGGGCGCAAGCTTGAGCACGTCGTCTGAAAAAGCCAAAAGCACGTTTAATATCCCGCTCTTGGGCGGCTCCGCCACCATCAACCTGCCGTTCCTCAACTGGCAGACCATGAAGTGGAAAGACAAAACCGCCCAAGCCAATTTCGACAGCGCCAAACTCGACTTTGAAAAAGCCCTGACTACCGCGCTGAACGAAGTCAACACCAACTACCTCGCCTACCAAAACGCCCAAGCCGCGCTCAATAACCAAGAACAGCGTTACGCTTTGGACAAGAAAAACAGCCGCTACTACCAAGTGCGCTACCAACACGGCAAAAACGAGCTGAAATACTGGCTGGAAGCGTTGAGTACAGAATACGGCTCCGCCCAAAACGTATTGAACCAGCGGTACGAAACGCTGAAATACGAAAACATGGTGTATAAAGCGATGGCGGGACGTTATACGCCGAAGTAGGAATGAGCAATTTAAAAATGCCGCCTGAAAAATCAGGCGGCATTTTTAATTTTGTTAATCAAATTAATCGAAGATGATGTAGCCGGTTCTTTATTTAACTGACTTGATGTACAAGAAATACCTACCTTAAAACCCTGACAAATGGCTAAGTACGGCGGATTTAAGTATGGATGCTTTCTGATTGTTCTACACGCCACAAAGAACAGCAGTCTTAGCGGTTTTGTTGGTGCTTTTAGTCAGTGTTTTCCGTTTGCCGTCTATACGGTATTTCAGGCGGAAAACTTTCCCGCCTACTGGGGTAACTTCAAGATACAATCCACCGCCGTCAAACAGCTTGGTCTTTTTCCCTGTTTCGGCGGGCTTGGCGTTTTTGATTTGTCGGCCATTCAGCGGCATGGTGGGGGTATGTTTTAGGGGGTATTTTCAGATACCCCGAATCATACCCCCTGGAGTTTAGTTGATTCAATTAGATTAAATTAGACGGCGTTATGTAGCCAAAAAGAAAACGATGGGATGAGACCTTTGCAATAACATAGGTTACTAAAATTTTATGCTCAATCTCATTTTCAAAATGCAAAACCTTTCTGATTT
>NZ_CEXQBZ010000138.1:0-20935 GCF_982712965.1 Neisseria flava
CCGAAAACGGTATCCAAACGTCTTGATTTGAGTTTTTGTATTTTTGCCCGACGGGGTGAAAAATACAGTTGCTACATACGGGCTACGGCTTGCTTCCCCGTGAGGGGTAATATAAAGCATCAATGGAGATACAAATGAAGGTACAATTATCTGATATGGAAGAGTTAATTAATAGCTGCACCGAAACACCTGTCAAAAAACTCATGAGTGAAGCCTTAGTCTGTTATAACGCAGGAAGCTATCGGTCTGCAATCATCACTATCTGGCATGCAATCTGTTTTGATTTGTGTTTAAAAGCAAAAGAATTAGATGAACTTGGAGATGCACCAGCCGAGAAGATTATTAAGCAACTTGATGAGGCTAAGAAGGAATTATTGGAGCATAAAAATCCGAGTAAGATGACAAAATTTGAAAAAGATATTGCAGAGAAATTTATAAAAGATGATTTAGGACTTTCTGTATATGAGAGTTCAGAGTTAAAGAAAATATATGAAGATAGACATATAGCAGCTCACCCTGCATTATATGATGAAGAGCTACCAGAATTTACACCTGAAAAAGTTCGTGCTCATTTTATTCATGCAATAAAATTTTTGTTAAGCAACAATTTTTATATCAAGAATGATTACAAAGAAAAAATTATTGATTTTTTTAATCAAAACTGGATATATGAAAAAAATCTAATAAAAAATATTATTGAGAAAAGGTATGTAAATATTCGACCATCGAATCTAGATAAGACTTTAGAAGAGCTTTTTTTCAATATTGGGATTTATAAATATATAAAAGATGAGCTATCTTACTTTAAACTTTCTTACCTAATAGAAAAAATTAGTGAAAAATATAAATCTGAATTTGATGCTTGGGTAAATAAAAAAATATCGAGAATAATGAGCACAAGAGAACCAGAAGATTTATTAATATCAATAGCTATATCTTCTTATGCCAATTTCAATGACGAGAGTCTTGAACACGTTAAGAAGTCAATAACTGAATTAAAACAAGTATCCATACATAAATTCTTATGCATTGACCACATAAGAAGAAATAATTTGACTGTTTTCAAAGCGATTTTGACAAAATTTGATGAGTTGGTAACTTCATTAGAAACTAAGGCTGGTGAAAGAATTAAATTATTTAATAATTTACCGAAATCAATTGTAACAAACAAAGAATTTTATAACTCCATAATTAGGTTTTATCTAAGTTTTGAATATGAGGACAATGTTGTGCGGTTAGAAACAATTGAAGATTTATATGAAAAATATATTTTTCCAATTGAGGATGATTTAGATCAGAATCAATTTGAAAAAATCTTCGATAAAATATTAGTTGAGCATACCGAATCAGAAAATAAAAGACCAAGAGGTTGGACTGTTTATTATAGGAATAGAATTAATAAGTTGCTACTTGATAGATACGAAACAAAATTTCCAAAATCAGATAAATATTCTAAAGATGATAAGAAAATAATTATTACTGATCCTTCTTATGATCCTTCTTCTTATGATCTTTCTTAACTAACCTTTCATTTATTAAGAGACCCACCCATGCCCAAACGTACCGACCTAAAATCCATCCTTATCATCGGCGCCGGCCCTATCGTTATCGGTCAGGCTTGCGAATTTGACTATTCCGGCGCACAGGCCTGCAAGGCTTTGCGTGAAGAAGGCTATAAAGTCATTCTGGTGAATTCCAACCCCGCCACCATCATGACCGACCCTGAAATGGCGGATGTTACCTACATCGAGCCGATTATGTGGCAGACGGTGGAGAAGATTATCGCCAAAGAGCGGCCCGATGCGATTCTGCCCACGATGGGCGGCCAGACCGCGCTGAACTGTGCGCTGGATTTGGCGCGCAACGGCGTGCTGGCGAAATACAATGTCGAGTTAATCGGCGCGACGGAAGACGCGATCGACAAGGCGGAAGACCGCGGCCGCTTTAAGGAGGCGATGGAAAAAATCGGCCTCTCCTGCCCGAAATCCTTTGTCTGCCACACAATGAACGAAGCCTTGGCGGCGCAGGAACAGGTCGGCTTTCCGACGCTGATTCGTCCGTCTTTCACGATGGGCGGTTCGGGCGGTGGTATTGCCTACAATAAAGATGAATTTTTGGCAATTTGCGAACGCGGTTTCGATGCGTCGCCCACGCATGAGCTGTTGATTGAGCAGTCCGTGCTCGGCTGGAAAGAGTACGAGATGGAAGTTGTCCGCGATAAAAACGACAACTGTATCATTATCTGCTCGATTGAAAACTTCGACCCGATGGGCGTGCATACGGGCGACTCGATTACGGTTGCGCCGGCGCAAACGCTGACGGACAAGGAATACCAAATCATGCGCAACGCTTCGTTGGCGGTATTGCGCGAAATCGGCGTGGACACGGGCGGCTCGAACGTGCAGTTTGCGGTGAACCCTGCAAACGGCGAGATGATTGTGATTGAGATGAACCCGCGCGTAAGCCGTTCGTCCGCGCTGGCTTCCAAAGCGACGGGCTTCCCGATTGCGAAAGTGGCGGCGAAGCTGGCGGTCGGCTTTACGCTGGACGAGTTGCGCAACGACATCACCGGCGGCCGCACGCCCGCATCGTTCGAGCCTTCCATCGACTATGTCGTGACCAAAATCCCGCGTTTTGCGTTTGAAAAATTCCCCGCCGCAGACGACCGCCTGACCACGCAGATGAAATCGGTGGGCGAAGTGATGGCGATGGGCCGCACCATTCAGGAAAGCTTCCAAAAAGCCTTGCGCGGCTTGGAAACAGGCTTGTGCGGCTTCAATCCGAGAAGCTCCGACAAAGCGGAAATCCGCCGCGAACTGGCGAACCCCGGCCCTGAACGTATGCTGTTTGTGGCAGACGCGTTCCGCGCGGGCTTCACGCTGGAAGAAATCCACGAAATCTGCGCCATCGACCCTTGGTTCTTAGCGCAAATTGAAGACTTGGTGAAAGAAGAGCAGCAGGTAAGTGCAGGCTGCCTGCAAGATTTGGATTTCGCCGCCTTACGTCGTCTGAAACGCAAAGGCTTCTCCGACAAACGCATCGCGCAGCTTTTGGGCGTAAAAGAAAAAGAAGTGCGCGAACACCGCTACGCGCTGAACTTGCATCCCGTGTATAAACGCGTCGATACCTGCGCTGCCGAGTTCGCCACCGAAACCGCCTACCTCTATTCCACTTACGAAGAAGAATGCGAAGCGCGTCCTTCCGACCGTAAAAAAGTGATGATTCTCGGCGGTGGCCCGAACCGCATCGGTCAGGGCATCGAGTTTGACTACTGCTGCGTTCACGCCGCGCTCGCCCTGCGCGAATCGGGCTTTGAAACCATCATGGTCAACTGCAACCCCGAAACCGTGTCCACCGACTTCGACACCAGCGACCGCCTGTATTTCGAGCCGCTGACGCTGGAAGACGTGTTGGAAATCGTCCGCACCGAAAACCCGTGGGGCGTGATTGTGCATTACGGCGGTCAAACTCCGCTCAAACTCGCCAACGCGCTGGTTGAAAACGGCGTGAACATCATCGGCACATCCGCCGACAGCATCGACGCCGCCGAAGACCGCGAACGCTTCCAAAAAGTGTTAAACGACTTAGGCCTGCGCCAACCGCCCAACCGCATCGCCCACAACGAAGAAGAAGCGCTCGTCAAAGCCGAAGAAATCGGCTATCCGCTGGTCGTGCGCCCGTCTTACGTCCTCGGCGGCCGCGCCATGCAGGTCGTCCACTCCGCCGAAGAGCTGCAAAAATACATGCGCGAAGCCGTGCAGGTATCCGAAGACAGCCCCGTGTTGCTCGATTTCTTCCTGAACAACGCGATTGAAGTCGATGTGGACTGCGTTTCAGACGGCAAAGACGTCGTTATCGGCGGCATCATGCAGCACGTCGAACAGGCAGGCATCCACTCCGGCGACTCCGGCTGCTCGCTGCCGCCCTACTCGCTCAGCGAAGAAATCCAAGACGAAATCCGCCGCCAAACCAAAGCCATGGCCTACGCGCTGGGCGTAGTCGGTCTGATGAACGTACAGTTTGCCGTGCAGGACGGCGTGGTGTTCGTGTTGGAAGTGAACCCGCGCGCCAGCCGTACCGTCCCCTTCGTCTCCAAAGCCACCGGCGTGCCGCTAGCCAAAGTCGGCGCGCGCTGCATGGCGGGCATTTCCCTGCAAGAGCAAGGCGTGGAAAAAGAAGTCGTTCCCGATTTCTATGCCGTTAAAGAAGCCGTGTTCCCCTTCATCAAATTCCCCGGCGTGGACACCATCCTCGGCCCCGAAATGCGCTCCACCGGCGAAGTGATGGGCGTGGGAGCAAGCTTCGGCGAAGCCTACTACAAAGCCCAACTCGGCGCAGGCGAACGCCTGAACCCGACCGGCAAAATCTTCCTTGCCGTGCGCGACGAAGACAAACCGCTCATCGTCAAAACCGCGCAAAACTTCCAAGCACTCGGCTACGGCGTCTGCGCCACACGCGGCACCGCCGAATACCTGAAAGAACACGGCATCATCGTGCAGGCAGTAAACAAAGTGCAGGAAGGCCGCCCGCACATCGTGGACGCGATTAAAAACGGTGAAATCGCGCTGGTGGTCAACACCGTCAGCAGCTCGGCACAATCCATCTCCGACAGCCACAGCATCCGCCGCACCTCCCTCACCCAACGCGTGCCGCAATACACCACCATCGCCGGCGGCGAAGCCATGAGCGAAGGCGCAAAAAGCCGCGAGCACTTGGGCGTGTATAGCGTACAGGAGTTGCATGGACGGTTGAAAAACAGAGGCTGAATCTGACTCAGGTTTAGCTTGAACAAGAGGTCGTCTGAAAATAAGACTTATCTTTCAGACGACCTTTTGCCATCCGCCTTCCAAACTGTTAAACTATTTACATTATTTTTACTTGAGACATACGCACACATGAAAGACCCAGAGCAGAGCAGCATGACCGCCCGCCGTTTTTCGTGCGTATCGATATGAATCAGGCAGCTTGAGCGTTTCAGGCTGCCTTTTTGCGTTTGAACACAAAGGAATACAAAAATCATGGATTTCAGTTGGTTGGCAGAGCCGCATACTTGGATAGGCTTTGCCACGCTTCTGGTACTCGAAGTCGTCTTGGGGATAGACAACCTCGTTTTCGTCGCCATTTTGGCGAACAAAGTCAAACCCGCCCAACGCGACCGCGCACGCATTACCGGTTTAGGGCTTGCGGTCGTTATCCGCATCATCATGCTCGGCTTCATGGCACACATCATGACCCTGACGCGCCCGCTGTTCCACATCAGCGGGTTGGACGTTTCCGGCAAAGACATGATTATGCTCGCAGGCGGCATCTTCCTGCTCTACAAAGCCACCACCGAGCTGCACGAACGCCTCGAAGGGCATAACCAGTTTGCCGTTGCCGACAGTCAGAAAAAACACGCGCGATTTTGGAGTGTGGTTGCCCAAATCCTGATTCTTGACGCGGTATTTTCCATCGATTCCGTCATCACTGCCGTTGCGATGGTCGATCACATCGTCGTCGCCATGGGCGCCGTTGCCGTTGCCATGACCGTCATGATTTCCGCCAGCAAACCGCTGACCGAATTTGTGGACAGGCATCCTACCGTCGTCATGCTCTGCTTGGGTTTTCTGCTGATGATCGGTTTCAGCCTCATTGCCGAAGCCTTCCATTTCCACATCCCGAAAGGCTACCTCTACGCCGCTATCGGCTTCTCCATCCTGATTGAAGCGTTCAACCAAATTTCGCAGCGCAACAGCCGCAAAAACGACTACATCAGCAGCTCATGGCGCAAACGAACCGCCGAGAACGTCTTGGGCATGATGGGCATACGCGAAAGCGTGCTTGCCAAAGCAGGCGACGAAGCAGAGGATGACGGGCATTTCGAGGAAAACGAAAAATCCATGATACGCAGCGTCCTTACGCTTGCCGAACGTCCCATCCTCGGCGTGATGATTCCCCGCCGCGACATTGAGCGTTTGGACATCTCCCAAAGCCGCGAAGAGCAACACGCCCAACTGCAAAACACCCCGTACAGCCGCCTGCTCGTCGTCGGTAAAGCCGGCGTGGACGAACCGTTGGGCTACATCAACAAAAAAGACCTGCTCGCCCAACTGCTCGAAACCGGCGAACTCAATATCCAAGCCGTCCTGCGCCAGCCGCTCGTCCTGCCGGACAGTACGACCGCATTGGGTGCGATTGAACTGTTCCGCCAAAGCAGCGCGGATTATGCTTTGGTGGTTGATGAATTCGGCGCAGTTTTGGGCATGGTCACCATGAAAGACCTGCTGGAAACCATCGCCGGTGAATTCCCCGAAGAGTTTGAACGCCAAGAAGAACCCGCCGTTCAAGAAAATGCCGATGAAAGCCTGACCGTGGACGGTTCGCTCGAATACGTCGAACTCGCGCCGCAACTCAACCTCCCGCCGCAGGAAGAAGATGCCGACTTCCACACTGTCGCCGGACTGATTATGGAAGAGCTGCAAAGCATTCCCGATGTCGGCGACTTTGCCGACTTCCACGGCTGGCGTTTCCAAGTCGTTGAAAAAGACGGTCAACGCATCGAGCGGGTACAGATCACCAAGCTGCCTGACGAAGGATAATCAAATTATCATTGTGAAATAAAAAGGTCGTCTGAAAACCTTAATTCAAGGTTTTCAGACGACCTTCTTTCATGCTTTCTAAATCAAACGCCTTTAAAACGCTTCGCCGACTTTCACGCCGCCGGCTGTGTCTTTAGGCGTAGCAAGTTGCGCGGTCATGGCTTGTGCGGCTTGGAAATCTGGGGTTTGCATCACGGCTTGGGCGGCTTCTTTGCCCAGTGTGTTCGCCATGTATTGCCAGCGGTTTGCCAAATCGGGATTGGCGGGGATTTGGAAGCCGTCGCGCAGTTCGTCGACGAGGTCGGGGCGGTTGCAGACGAGGACGATATCGCAGCCTGCCGTGAAAGAGGCGTTTGCGCGTTCTTTGATGCCGCCCGCTGCGCCTGCGCCTTCCATTGTGAGGTCGTCTGAAAAGATAACGCCTTTAAATCCAATATCTTGGCGCAGGATTTGTTTGAGCCATTTTTCAGAGAAACCAGCAGGTTTGCCATCAATTTGCGGATAAACGACGTGGGCAGGCATGACTGCCGCCATGCCTTCATCGCTTAGGGCGCGGAACGGAATCATGTCGGCGGCTTCGAGTTCGGCAAGGCTGCGCGTGTCTTCGGGTTGCACCAAATGGCTGTCGCCTTCGACGAATCCGTGTCCGGGGAAGTGTTTGCCGCAGGATTTCATGCCGCCTCGGTTCAGACCTTTTTGCAGGGCAAGGGCAAGTTGGGTCACGGTATCGGCGTTGCGGTGGAAGCTGCGGTTGCCGATGACGGGGCATGTTCCCCAATCGAGGTCGAGGACGGGCGTAAAGGAGAGGTCTATGCCGCAGGCGGTCAGCTCCGTCGCCAATACCCAGCCGACCTGCTCGGCTTTTTCTTTGGCAGCGGCTTCGCCTTCGGTATCCCAAATCTGCCCTAAAGTGTTCATGGCGGGCAGTCGGGTGAAGCCTTCGATGAAGCGTTGCACCCTGCCGCCTTCGTGATCGACGGCGATGATGAGTTCAGGCGTGCGCAGTGCTTTGATTTCTTGAACCAGGGCTTTGAGCTGCCCGACGTTTTCGAAGTTGCGGCGGAACAGGATGACGCCGCCGATAGACGGGTCGAGCAAGCGTTGTTTTTCTTCTTCGGTCAGACAGTAGGCGGCGACGTCTGCCATAACGGGACCGCGCGGGATGGAATGGGGAGCGTTCATTTTTGGATTCCTTAAAATGTTTTCAGACGACCTTAAAGTATCGAAGGTCGTCTGAAAACGGGAAAACACATTAGGCAGCTTTGCCTTTTTTGTCTTTCAGTATGAAGATGAGGGCGGTCATGACGACGCCAGTGGCGAAAAAGCCCAGCCAAGCCGATTGCGTCATGCCCAACACGAGGTAGCCTGCCGCTGCCGCGCCTGCGACGGTCAAGGCATAAGGCAGTTGCGATGTAACGTGGTCGATATGGTTGCAATGCGCGCCGGTGGAAGACAGGATGGTGGTGTCGGAAATGGGCGAGCAGTGGTCGCCGCACACCGCGCCTGCCATCACGGCGGACATACACGGGATAACCAACGATGCATCGACTTTAACCGCCATCGCAGCGGCAATCGGCAGCATAATGCCGAACGTGCCCCAGCTTGTACCAGTGGCGAACGCCATCACGCTGGCGAGCAGGAAGAGGATGACGGGCAGGAAGCCGGGATGGATGTTGTCTGCAACCAGCGTGGAGAGGTAGTCGCCGGTGTGCATTTCACTGACAACGGTGCTGATGAGCCAGGCAAGAATCAGGATGGTAATCGCGCCGAACATCGAAGATATGCCCTGACGGACGGCTTTGGGATAGTCGGCGGACTTGATGGTGCCGAGCGTGCAGAGGACGACGGCGAGTACGCCGCAAGTACCGCCGAACACCAGCGAAGTGTTTACATCGGTATTTTCAAACGCACCCAAAATGGTGAAGGTTTCGCTTGCCTGCGCGCCTGTGTAAATCATGGCGGAAACGGTGGAGACGATTAACACCAAAACGGGAATAATCAGCGCGTAAACCCTGCCTTTAGGGTCGTCTGAAACGGCGGTTTCATCGTGAACTTCCTGCAATGCCGCTCTCTCAAAACGCGCCATCGAGCCGATATCGAAAGAGAACCATGCGACGATGAACACCATCAACAGGGCAAATAAGGCGTAATAGTTCATCAAGCTCATGGCGACGAACGTACCCATCGGCGTGTATCCGGTGATGTGGTAGGTAACGAGCAGACCTGCCAGCGTGGCGATAATCGATGCGCCCCAGCTTGAAACCGGCATCAGTACGCACATCGGCGCAGCGGTAGAGTCAAGGATATACGCCAGTTTGGCGCGGGAGACTTTGAATTTGTCGGTAACGGGGCGGGCAATCGCACCGACGGCGAGACTATGGAAATAGTCGTCGATAAAGGTAACGAATACGAGGCAGGCAGTCAGCATTTTTGCGCCGCGCCGCCCTTTGATGTGTTGCTTCGCCCAATCGGCAAACGCCTGATTGCTGCCCGAAAAGGTTAAAAGAGAAGTGAAAATACCGAGCAACAATAAGAAAATCAGGATTTTAGGTTTTCCCAGCGACCAATCGCCGTCTGCCCAAGCCAGTCCGACCACCATGTCTTTCAGGTGTGTCAGTCCGTCAATCGGGCTGCCGCCGACCAAAAAGGCAACGCCGACCAAGATACCGATGCCCAAAGACAGCAGCACGCGGCGGGTAATGACGGCAAGCGCCAATGCCAAAAACGGCGGCACGACGGATAAAAACGAATGTGAATAATCAATCAGGTGCATAATATTTTTATTAATAGGAAGTCAATCGGAGCGGAACGTTTTCAGACGACCTTTGAATGCGATTGTTGACAAAGCCAAAAGAGCAAAACCATCAAAAAACAAACAAATCAATCAGTTGCTAAAATTACAAAATACCCGCCACCTTAGGATGGCGGGTATTCTATCATTGAATGGCGCTTGCGTTGCACCTTATTGCAGGGTCAGGGCGAGGAAAAGCGTATTGCCGTCGCGCTGAACCAGCAGCGGCACATTTTTGCCCGCGCCTGCCAACGCGCTGCGGAAGCTCGATTCGTCGTTGACGCTGATTTGGCTGACGGCGAGGATTTCGTCACCGCGTTTGAGTCCGGCACGTTCCGCCGCTCCGCTGACGCGGGAAACAATCAGGCGGCTTTTGCCTGCACCTTCATCGACGCGCAGGGTCAGACCTGTATTATCGACGGTAAAGCCGTCCGCCGGATTTGCCTGCTGCGGCTGTTTGGTAGCGCGTGAAGAAGTTTCGTTCTGCTCCGCCATGCTGCCGAGTTTGACTTTCACATTAATCTTCTCGCCTTTACGCCACACTTCCAGCACAACTTCCTTACCCGGCAATATCGAGCCGACCATGACCGGCAAATCGCTGGACACGCGCACTTCTTCGCCGTTGACGCTGCGGACGATGTCGCCCACTTGCAATCCCGCCTGCATGGCAGGGCTGTTCGGCATCACTTTGGCAATCAACGCACCGCTGGCTTTGTCCAAACCGAACGATTTCGCCAAATCGTAAGATACTTCCTGAATAATCACGCCCAACTGACCACGCTGAACCTTACCGCTGGTTTTCAACTGCTCGGCAACGTTCATCGCCACATCAATCGGAATCGCGAAGGAAATGCCCATAAATCCGCCGCTGCGGCTATAAATTTGGGAATTGATGCCGACCACCTGACCTTTCAGGTTAAACAGCGGACCGCCGGAGTTACCCGGATTGATGGCGACGTCTGTTTGAATGAAAGGCGTATAGCTTTCGTTCGGCAGGCTGCGGCCTTTGGCGGACACGATGCCTGAAGTAACGCTGTTGTCAAAACCGAACGGCGCGCCGATGGCGGCAACCCACTCGCCTGGTTTCAAATCTTTCGGATTGCCGATTTTGACGACGGGCAATTCTTCCGAAGCTTCAATTTTCAACAGCGCGACATCGGATTGCGTATCCGAACCGATCAGTTTGGCAGTATATTCGCGCTTATCGTTGAGCAGGACTTTGATATTGCCCATGCCGGCGACGACGTGGGCATTGGTCAGGATATAGCCGTCTTTACTGATGATAAAGCCGGAGCCGAAATTCAAATCATCGTCGGTAGATTGGTCTTCCGGCATATCGGGCATATTCGGAACAAGGCGTTTGAAAAACTCGTAAAACGGGTCGTTGTCCGGAAACTGGCTCAAGTCCATGCCCTGCTCTTCAGACTGCCCGCTGCCTGCGGCACGTCCGGCGGGGGACGCTTGGATATTGACCACCGCCTGACCTTCGTTTTGCACCAATTGTGCGAAATCGGGCAGCAGCATACCGACGCTGCCGTCATTTTTGGAGGGTTCGATTCTCTGTACGAATTCTTCGCTTTTACTCTCGCCGCCGAAGAAGCTGCTGATTTTGTCGCAGCCGCCCAAAGCCAGCGCAGAAGCCGTTACCAAAGCAAAGTATCTGTATTTTTTCATTTTTTCGCGCACCGCGTTTCCTTTTCCGAATAACGGATTATGTTCTTGCATCTTAAAAAACCGGGGTCGTCTGAAACTTTTATCGTTTTCCAACCCGATAAGGTCGAATTTTACCTTTTGCCCGTATTTTTTCAAGCATTTCATTTTAAATAAAAAAATGCCGTCAGAAATTTTAACCTAATGGGAAGGTTGTTTTGTTGATTGTTTACAATTTATCAACGTTTACATCAACTTCGCACCATACTCGCATAAATCATTAATCATACATTTCCCGCATTGCGGCTTCTGCGCCTTACAGGTGTAGCGTCCATGCAAAATCAGCCAATGATGCGCATCCATCAAAAACTCTTTCGGCACAAAGCGCATCAGCTTGTCTTCCACCTCCCGCACATCTTTGCCCGGCGCGATTTTGGTACGGTTGGACACTCTGAAGATATGCGTATCGACCGCCATGACGGGATGGCCGAACGCCGTGTTCAACACCACGTTTGCCGTCTTGCGCCCCACGCCCGGCAACGATTCCAAAGCCTCGCGGTCTTCCGGCACTTCGCCGTTGTATTTTTCCAGCAGGATGCGGCAAGTCTGCATGATGTGTTTGGACTTGGTTTTATAAAGCCCGATGGTTTTCGTGTACTCCATCACGCCGTCCAAACCCAAATCCAACATCGCCTGCGGCGTATTGGCAACCGGAAACAGCTTTGCCGTCGCCTTATTCACGCCTACGTCGGTCGCCTGCGCCGACAGCAAAACGGCGATCAAAAGCTCGAAGGGCGAATTGAAATGAAGCTCGGTGGTCGGATGGGGATTGGCAGCGCGGAAACGCTCGAAAATTTCTTGGCGGATCTGTTTGTTCATGGAGATATGGGTAGGATTTGTGTGTGTCTTTATCGTTTGCCCGATTATAGCGCAAAAGGTCGTCTGAAAACGCCAAATGCTTTTTCAGACGACCTCTTAATATTCCCGCATCTCTATTCTTACGTTATATTCCCCCTTTAAAAATCAAGGTCGTCTGAAAATATGTTGGGCAAACTGGATACTTGGCTGATGGAACACCCGAAACGGGATGATTTGCACGGCTGGCGGCGTTTTGCGGTCGAATTCTGGTTTTTCGGACTGAAAGAAGCGCGCGCCTGTTTGTTTGCAGGTCTGTTTTTCATTGCCATGTTCCTGATTCCGAAAACAGGCTGGCTGGGGGTTTCACGCTATGATCTGCTGCTGATTTTTGCAGTCTCCGTGCAGGTTGCGATGCTGTATTTCAAGCTGGAAACGTGGGACGAAGTGAAATCGATTACGCTTTTTCACTTGGTGGGCTTTGCTTTGGAGTGGTTCAAGACATCGGGCGACATCCAGTCTTGGAGCTATCCGGACGAGGCATACACCAAAATCGGCGGCGTGCCGCTGTTTGCAGGCTTTATGTATGCGGCGGTCGGCAGCTACATCATTCAGGCTTGGCGGCTCTTTAATATCAGAATCAAAAGCCATCCGCCGTATTGGTTGAGCACATTGTGCGCGCTGGCAATTTACGTCAATTTTTTCACTCATCACTATCTCGGCGACTACCGCTGGTATCTCGCCGCATTCGCGCTCGGGCTTTATGCGCGGACAACGGTTTTATACACGCCCTATGACACTACCCGAAAAATGCCGCTCCTGCTGTCTTTCGTCCTAATCGGTTTTTTCATTTGGCTGGCGGAAAACTTAGGGACTTTGTTCGGCGTTTGGCGTTATCCCAACCAAATCGGCGCATGGGCATCGGTACACATCAGCAAATGGAGTTCGTGGGCTTTGCTGGTGATGATGACGTTTACCATCGTGGCGAATTTAAAACACGTCAAACACACCATCAGCGTTTCTAAAGATTAATGTTCGATACTGCAAAAAGGTCGTCTGAAAATGCCTCTTCCGCTTTTTCAGACGACCCCTTCCCTATTCCGCTTACGCTTCCTGCGCGTCCACATCCACCGACCATCGGATTTTGCCGTCGCGGTTTTGCTGCAACACCTGCACCCACAAACTCACGGCGCGGTGTAAATCCTGTCGGGATGTTGATTCGAGGAAGATTTGTGCGCGTTCGCGTTCGGCGAGGCGCACCATCAGCATTGGGGCCGCGCCGAACTGGGAAACGCTTTCGGGCAACAGCGGGGCGAGGGTTTCTTTGGCGGCGTTGAGAAACTCCATCGCATCGGCAACGCGCGGCGCGTCGGCTCGGACGGCAGTCTGAAAACCGAAGGGCGGCATGGCGAACATTTGCCGCTCGTTCAATTCGTTTTCGGCAAACACGGCGTAGTCCTGCGCTTTGACGGCGGCAAAGACGGGATGTTCGGGCAGTTGTGTCTGTATCAACACCTTGCCGGGTTTATCGGCGCGCCCCGCCCTGCCGGACACCTGCATCAGCTCGGCAAACAGCCTTTCCGGCGCGCGAAAGTCCGCGCTGTACAGGCTGCCGTCGGCGTTCAATACGATAACGAGGTTAAGCCGCGCGAAATCATGACCTTTGGCGAGCATCTGCGTGCCGACCAGAATGTCGATTTCGTTGTCGGCGATACGGCGGTACAAATCCGCCCAGTCGTTTTTGTGCGCCGTGCTGTCCCTGTCGACGCGGACGACGGCTGCCTTGGGCAGGAAGGCGCGCAGGGTTTCTTCGACGCGCTGCGTGCCGTGTCCGACGGCGGTCAGGTCTTGGTTGCCGCAGTCGGGGCATTTGAACGGGATGGGTTCGCGGTGATCGCAGTGGTGGCAGCGCAGTTGGCGGGCGCGTTGGTGCAACACCATTTTGG
The DNA here is from genome assembly GCF_982712965.1 of Neisseria flava. NCBI lineage: Bacteria > Pseudomonadati > Pseudomonadota > Betaproteobacteria > Neisseriales > Neisseriaceae > Neisseria > Neisseria flava. The sequence continues at coordinate 13,821 of NZ_CEXQBZ010000138.1, forward strand.
CGGAGCAGTTCGGGCAGCCGAAGGTATGGCCGCAGTCGCCGCAAAACAGCGCAGGCGCGAAGCCGCGCCGGTTGAGGTACACCAGCGACATGCCGCCCGCTTCAAAGTTCTGTTTCAAAAGCTGCAAGGCTTGCGGCGAGAAGCCGTTGTCGAGTTTCAGACGACCTACGTTGAGGATGCTCACTTGCGGCAGTTGCGCGGCGGCATGAGCGCGCTCGGTCAGTTGCAGCAGGCGGTACGCGCCGCTTTGCGCCTTGTGCCAACTCTCCAAGCTGGGCGTGGCGCTGCCCAACACGACGGGACAGCCGCTCTGCTTCGCCCGCCACACCGCCAAATCGCGGGCGTGGTAGCGCAATTCGTTGTCTTGTTTGAACGAGCCGTCGTGCTCCTCATCGACCACAATCAGCCCGACATCAGGCAAAGGCGTGAACACCGCCAGCCGCGTGCCGATCACCAGCTTCGCCTGCCCCAACATCGCGCGCAAATAATCCTGCGTGCGCCTGCCTGCCGCCATCTGGCTGTGCAACACGGCGGTCGGCACGTCGGCAAAACGGCTTTCCACCCGCTTTAAAAGCTGCGGCGTGAGGTTGATTTCGGGCAACAGAAACAACACCTGCCGCCCCTGCGCCAACACTTTCGCCATCGCATCGAAATACACCTCGGTCTTGCCGCTGCCGGTGATGCCGTACAGCAGAAACGGTTGGAAGCTGCCGAAGGTCGTCTGAATTTCATCGGAAGCCTGTTGCTGGTCGGCGTTGAGCTGAAATTCAGACGACCTCAATACAGGCTTCGCCGCTTCCGTCGTTTCAATCCAACCCTGTTCCGCCCAATCTTCGATTAACTTCGCCGCCTGCGCGTTCACCTGCTTCAACGCCGCCATCGTCATCCCGCCCGACAACAGCGCGTCCCACAGAGCCGCTTTTTTGTTGAACCGAGCCGGCGGCGGCGTTTGCGCCCTGCCCGCTTCGTTCAGCGCGTAAAACAACGGCGGCTGCGGCATTTCCACCGTGCGCGTTTCCTTCAAACCCTGCGGCAGTGCGGCAAACACCGCCTGCCCCGTCGGATAGTGGTAATAACGCGACGTAAACGAGAGCAAATCACGCCAGCTTTCAGGCAGCGGCGGCTCGTCCGAAAAGGTCGTCTGAATACTCAAAATCCGCGCCGCATCCATATCCGGCGCAATATCCGTTTCCCACACAATCCCGACCACGGTCTTGTTGCGGAAAGGCACAAGCACCCGCGTTCCCTGCGGCAGCGGCTCAGAATGGGAATAAGTCAAAAGGCCGTCTGAAAGCGGCACGTTTACGGCGATACGGTGGTAGATCATACAGGCAGGCAAATCGTTTTTTGCGTATTTTAACAGCCGAAAGCTATTTTCAGACGATAAATTGAGCCTCAATACAATGCAGGCATGACAGAGGTTTGATACAATGCGGTTTTCTTGACACACGCCTATACTTAAAAATGAAAACCAAATTAATCAAAATCTTAGCCCCCATCGCTCTGATCTCACTGACCGCGTGCGGGCAAACACCCGTTTCACAGGCAAATGCAGCGCCCTCTTCAGCCGCCAAGCCCGCCGCCCCCGTGCAAGGCAAAGTCGGCGAAGCCTTGAAAGCCCGCCTCGAAAAAATTTACGAATCCCAAGGCCTGAAAGTCATCAGCGTCAGCGAAACCCCTATTCAAGGCATTTATGAAGTCGTCGTCAGCGGCAAACAAATCATTTACACCGATGCCAAAGGCGACTATATGTTTGTCGGCGACCTCATCGACGTCAACACGCGCAAAAGCCTGACCGACGAACGCGCCGCCGATTTGAACAAAATCGACTTCGCCACCCTGCCTTTAGACAAAGCCATCAAAGAAGTGCGCGGCAACGGCAAGCTGAAAGTCGCCGTCTTCTCCGACCCCGACTGCCCATACTGCAAACGCTTGGAACACGAGTTTGAAAAAATGACCGACATCACGATTTACAACTTCATGATGCCGATTCCAAGCCTGCACCCCGATGCCGCGCGTAAAGCCGAAATTTTGTGGTGCCAGCCCAACCCGACCCAAGCCTGGACCGACTGGATGCGCAAAGGTAAATTCCCGAGCGGTAAAACCAATTGCGAAAATCCCGTCGCCGAAACCACTTCTTTGGGCGAACAATTCGGCTTCAACGGCACGCCTACCGTCGTTTTCCCCAACGGCCGCAGCCAAAGCGGATACAGCCCCATGCCGCATCTCAAAGAAATTATCGAGAAAAACCAGAAATAAGGTTGCCTCCTCTACGACAAAGGTCGTCTGAAAACCTCTACATAAGGTTTTCAGACGACCTTTGTTTTTGATTGTCGGACAAATCCCGTTATTTCACCTTGGTCGCCATCAGCGTATGCAACCGACGGTTGTCGGCGCGGGCGACGGTAAACTGCAAACCGCCGATAACGACTTTTTCGCCGCGCACGGGTAGGTGTCCCAATTCCTGAATGACCAACCCGCCGATGCTGTCGGCTTCTTCGCTGCTGTAATCCGTACCGAAAAAGGCATTGATGTCTTCGATTTCGGTTACAGCATTGATACGCCAGCGTTCGGTGGAAACGGCGTGGATGTTGTCCGCGCTTTCGTCTTCATCAAACTCGTCTTCGATGTCGCCGACGATTTGCTCGATGATGTCTTCAAAGGTTACCAAACCTGATGTGCCGCCGTATTCGTCGATGACGATTGCCATGTGGTTGCGCTGCTCGCGGAATTCTTTCAAAAGCGCGTTCAGCGATTTGCCTTCGGGTACGAAAACGGCGGGACGAAGGATGGATTTGAGGTTGAACTGCTCGGGATTGAACATGTATTTGAGCAGGTCTTTGGCGTGCAGGATGCCGAGGACTTCGTCTTTGTCTTCGCCGATGACGGGGAAGCGGGAATGGGCGGTTTCGATGACGTAGGCGGTGATGCGCTCGATGCTGTCGTTTTCTTTCAAAACGTTCATATGGCTGCGGGTAATCATGGCATCGCGCACTTCCAAGTCAGAAAAGTCGAGGACTTTTTCCAGCCGCAAAAGTGTATCCGCGTCAAACACTTCCTGCTCGTGCGCCTGCCGCAGCAGGCTGAGTACGTCTTCGGCGGAATCAGGCTCGCCGGCAATTCGGGAAATCAAACGTTCGAAAAATGTCGGTTTCGACCGGGTGTCGTCCATTTCAGTATTCGTCCTCTTGGTAGGGGTTGGGATAACCTGCCGCCTGCATCAGGCGGATTTCGAGTGCCTCCATTGCTTCTGCCTCGGCCTCTTCGATGTGGTCGTAGCCCATCAGATGCAGCGTGCCGTGCATGGTCAGGTGGGCAAAATGCTGCTCGGCGGTTTTGCCCTGCTCAGCGGCTTCTTTTAACACGACTTGCGGGCAGATGATCAAATCGCCGCAGAGGTCGTCTGAAACTTGATCGGGCAGAATTTCGCCTTCGTTCAAGGCAAAACTCAACACATTGGTGGCGTAGTCTTTGCCGCGGTAATCGCGGTTGTAGGCGCGGGCTTCTTCTTCGTCCAGAAGAATCAAGCTGATGTCGGCGCGACGGTATTCGTTTTTCAACGCCGCCCATGCCCAGCGATAGAAATCGCGTTCGCTCGGAAGATTGGCGGCGGTTGAGGCGTTTTCAAAATTCAGGCAGAAACGTTGCCGCTGCAACGATAAGAAGGGATATTTTTTGGCGCGCTTCATGCTGTAAGGCTGTTGGTTTAAAATGTTTTTAGAGAATAAGTTTTATTTTACGGCAGTATGCACTACCATCATGCCAGTACACATTATAATTTATTTCCTTGCAACAGATATAGTTTAACGGCTTTTCCGACAGCTTCTCAGCGGAATACCTTTCAACCACGGTAATTTCAAATGAACAAATTTCTTTTCCCCATACTGATTGCCCTGACCGCCTGTTCCCCGCAAAACAAAATCGAAACATCGACCGCCAAACCGGCAGAAGTGAAAGTAGGAAAAAACAGCGGCGATACGGTCAAAATGACAGGAACAGTCCATTATTCGCTCGAACAGGCAGAATTTACCGCCGACGGAAAAACCTATTTCCTCAACGGCGGCGACAGCCTGATGGACCAAGTAGAAAAGAACCGCCTGAGTTCCGGCTCATATAACGTTACCCTGAACAATGTCTGCATTCTGGGAAAAGTGCTGACCAAAGAACAAAACCAAGGCAACGGATTTGGTCCTTTGGGCAAGTACAGTCAAGCAGTTACCGTAGAAAGTTTGTGTTAGACTGTCGAACTTCCCGCCCCATGAATTAGAAAATCAGAAACAGCAAATGAACCCGAAAAAACTCGTTATCGCCAGCCGTGAAAGCCTGCTTGCCATGTGGCAGGCAAAACATATCCAAGGTCGTCTGAAAACCCTGTATCCCGACTGCGAAGTCGAAATCTTGGGCATGACCACGCGCGGCGACCAGATTTTGGACAAAACCCTGTCGAAAATCGGCGGCAAAGGCCTGTTTATCAAAGAGCTGGAACAAGCCTTGCAGGACGGACGCGCCGATTTGGCAGTGCATTCGATTAAAGACGTGCCGATGGACTTGCCCGAAGGCTTCGCCCTTGCCGCCATCGGTGAGCGCGCCAATCCGTTTGACGCATTCGTATCCAACCAATACGCACGTTTGGAAGAAATGCCCAAAGGCGCCGTCGTCGGCACATCCAGCCTGCGCCGCGAAGCCCAGTTGCGCGCCCACTATCCGCACTTAGTCATCAAACCCCTGCGCGGCAACGTGCAAACCCGCCTGTCCAAACTTGACAACGGCGAATACGATGCCATCATCCTCGCCGCCGCCGGATTGCAGCGTTTGGAACTGGACGAACGCATCCGCCTGATTCTCTCCGAAGCCGACAGCCTGCCCGCCGCCGGACAAGGCGCGTTGGGCATCGAAATCGCCGCACACCGCACCGACCTTTTGGACGTCTTGAAACCCTTAAACCACGACGTCACACACGCCTGCGTGACCGCCGAACGCGCCCTCGCCCGCGCTTTGGGCGGAAGCTGCCAAGTGCCGCTTGCCGCGTATTGCACCGAAGAAGACGGACTGCTCACCCTGCGCGGACTGGTCGGACACCCCGACGGCTCGGTAATCTTGCAGGCAGACGCGCAAGCCCCCGCCGCCTACGCCGACGCGCTTGGACGCGCAGTCGCCAAAAAGCTGGCGGACGACGGCGCGCAAGAATTGATTGAAGCCGTTTTGAAAGAACAAGCCGAATAAATCGGTTCGCAAGAAAAGGTCGTCTGAAAAACGTTTTCAGACGACCTTTTGCCATTCGCCGTCAAACTTGAAAGACGGCGCAAATAAGCGCAAAATGTTAACAAGTTAACCTATGAAGCGCGCAGCTTCCTTCTTTCCGACATCAAACAAACCTGCTGAAAAAGATTGGAAAACAAATGAGTAAAAAACTCCACCCGCAGACGCTCGCCATACGCGGCGGCAAAGAGCAAACCGAATACCGCGAACACAATCAGGCATTGTTCCTCACCAGCAGCTTCATGTGGGACAACGCCCAACACGCCGCCGATTTGTTTTCTAAAAAAATCAAAGGGTTCACTTATACCCGTACTGCCAATCCGACCACAGCCGCCTTTGAAAAACGCATTGCCGCCTTAGAAGGCGCGGAACGCGCGGTCGCCACTTCGACCGGCATGTCCGCGATTCAGGCGGCGTTTTTCACCTTCCTGCAGACGGGCGACCATGTGATTTCCAGCCGCAGTCTGTTCGGCACGACCGTCGGCTTTATTAATAACATCGTCACCAAATTCGGCATCGAAGTGAGCCATGTGTCGCCGACCGATGTGGACGAATGGAAAGCCGCCGTCAAAGCCAACACCAAACTACTGTTTTTGGAAACACCGTCCAACCCCTTGGGCGAAGTGGCCGACTTGGAAGCCTTGGCGGAATTGGCGCACAGCATCGGCGCGCTTTTGGTGGTGGACAACAGCCTGCTGTCGCCCGTCGGCTCGCAGCCTTTGAAACACGGCGCGGATATTTCCGTTTCCTCCGCAACCAAATCCATCGACGGACACGGACGTGTGATGGGCGGCGTGTTGGCAGGTTCGGAAGAACTGATGACGCAGGTCGCCATGTATTGCAACTCTTGCGGGCTGGCGATGTCGCCGTTTAACGCATGGCAGTTGTTGAGCGGCGTAGAAACCCTGTCGCTGCGTTTGGAAAAACAGTTCGACAACGCTCTGAAAATCGCGCAATGGCTGCGGACACAGCCGCAAGTCCAAGCCGTGTACTACACCGGATTGCCCGACCATCCGCAGGCGGAGCTTATCCGCAAACAGCAAAACGGCGGCGGTATCGTGGTGGGTTTTGAAGTCGCTGACCAAGAAGCCGCGTGGAAAGTCGTCGATAGCGTCGAACTCTTCTCCCGTACCGCCAACCTCGGCGACGTGCGCTCGACCATTACCCACCCGTGGACAACCACACACGGCAGAATGCAGCCCGAAGAAAAACTCGCCGCCAATATCCGCCCCGGACTGGTTCGCCTGTCCGTCGGCTTGGAATACGTCGATGACTTGATCGACGATTTGAAACAGGCGTTGGCGCGTTAAGCCAAACGCCCGACGGACGGTATTTACCTGAGCCATTACATTTCAGACGACCTCTTGGCGTTTCAAAGGTCGTCTGAAAACATTAAAATACACACAACATCAAATAAGGAAATCGATTATGAGTGAAGCGGAATTTTCCGATTGGGCGATGAAAATCTGCCTGACCGGGCTGGTTATCTTCTTGGGCTTTATCGTTTGGAACTTGGGTAAGGAATCCAAGGCGGGCAAATTCGGCATCGCAATTTTGTTCCTGGTATTGGGCCTGGGTGTGTTCGGTTTTATTTTCAAAGAAGTGCTGATTAAATTCATTGCCCTGCCTTGAGTCGGCAAACAAAGAAGAATAAGGGAAAGGTCATCTGAAAAGCCCGTATCCGGAGTTTTCAGACGACCTTTGCATTTTGACAGCAAAGTTTAAGATAGGAGCTTGGTACATGATTGAACTATTATAGTGGATTAAATTTAAATCAGGACAAGGCGACGAAGCCGCAGACATTACAAATAGTACGGCAAGGCGAGGCAACGCCGTACTGGTTTAAATTTAATCCA